>DNNV01000350.1 GCA_003497505.1 Clostridiales bacterium
ATACGAAATGTTCAGGTTCATTCAAAGGATGAGGAAAAGGCGGCTGCCGGACAGAGGACGGCAATAAATTTATCTGGCATTAAAAAATCGGAAATTTACAGAGGATGCGTCATTGCACCGGTAAATTCAATGAAAAATACAATGATGCTCGATGTTAAGCTCAGCCTTTTGAAGGATTCCCGAAGAGTTGTGGAAAATCGCTCAAGGCTTCACCTCTATACAGGAACAAGCGAAATACTCTGCAGGGTTGTGCTTCTGGACAGAGATGAGCTTTCACCGGGAGAGAGCTGTTATGCTCAGCTAAGGCTTGAGGAGGAAGTGGCGGTAAGAAGAGGAGATAAATTTATAGTGAGATTTTATTCGCCTCTGGAAACAATAGGCGGAGGTGAAATAATCGAACCTGTACCTAAGAAAAAGAAGAGATTTGATGACAGCCTCCTTGAAGAGTTGAAAATCAAAGAAAAAGGCAGCAGCACCGATGTTATCGAGAAAATAATAAGGGAAAATTCCAAAAATGTCCCCACCATTTCAGATATAGCAAAGCTAACAGCTCTGTCGGAGGAAGAAATAAGTTCGAATGTTGAAATTCTAGAGGAAGAGGAGAAAATTACTTTATTCAGCCTGAAGAACGATAAATATTTATGGCATAAAAGCTTCGAGAGAGAAATAGAGGACAGCATTGAAAAATATCTTAGCAAGTATCATGAGGATAACAAATATTCAAGGGGAGCTAAAAAATCTGAAATAAAAAGCAAGTATCTGCCTAAAATGAAGCAGAATGTCTTTGATATGGCAATAAACTCATTTATTGACAAAGGGCTGATAAAGCAGGAGGGAGAATATATATTTCTGCCATATTTCAATATTCAGTATGATGATTTTTATAAAAAATGCGAAGCAGACATACTTAAGGCTATAAATGATGCAAAGTTTGAATTTATAGGCTACGAGGAGCTTGTTTCAAGTCTTGATGGAAAAGAAGCTGAGGAGATAGTTGCATTGATGCTTGAAAACAAGGAGCTTGTCAAAATTAATGAAGCAGGCATAACTACAAATGAGCTGTATGAAGAAGCTAAAAACATACTGATTGAATTTGTTAAGAAAAATTCAAAAATTACGGCGGCAGAATACAGAGACATACTTAATACCAACCGTAAGAATGCCATAGGGCTTCTTGAGCATTTTGATATGCAGAGAATTACAAGAAGAGTGGGAAATGATAGAATTTTGTTTTAATTCCGAGGAAAGAAGGAAGACATTATTTTCTTGACAATTCACACAAATCAATGTAATATTAATTAAAAGTTTAATTTTTGTAACAAAATAATTAAGGAGTGTAACAAATGAGAGTTTTAATAGCGGACGATGAGCTTTTATTGATTAAGGGGCTTAAGTACAGCTTGGAGCAGGACGGATATGAGGTTGATTCCGCTCTTGAGGGTAACGAGGCATTGAGAAAAATTGCAATAAATGAATTTGACATAGTTATACTCGATTTGGTTCTCCCTGATATGGACGGACTGGAGGTCTGCCAGAAGATCAGAGAGATATCAAACGTTCCGCTCATGATACTCACAGCAAATAACGAAGATATGAATAAAATACTCAGCCTGGAATACGGTGCTGACGATTACGTTACAAAACCTTTTAATATTTTGGAGCTTAAAGCAAGAATTAAGGCCATACTCAGAAGAACGAAGGGAATGACTCAAAAACCAAATGAGCAAACAGTCATAGTTGATGACTTCATAATAAATTCATTGGGAAGGAAGGTCAGCTTAAACGGCCAGGAGATAAATCTTACGGCGAAGGAGTTTGATCTGCTGCTTTTGCTGGCAACAAATCCGGGAAAAGTGTTTTCAAGGGAGGAGCTGCTGGAAATCATATGGGGATACGAATATTTCGGAGATCTGAGAACCGTAGACGTTCATGTGAGAAGATTGAGAGAAAAAATTGAAAAAAACAGTAAAAATTATGAGTACATACTTACTAAGTGGGGCGTAGGCTACCATTTCAGATATGTCCATTAAACTCTCATGGGTATAAATGGATGTTGGAAAGAAAAGCTTGAAATAAACTTAACCTTATGTTATCATTTAGCTTGATGGGGATAGATAGGTGCTGGTGTGCCTCCTGGTCTTCAAAACCAGTCGCGGGGCGTTAATCCGTCCTGGGTGGGTTCAATTCCCACATATTCCCGCCATTTAAGGAGAATAACGATGCATAAGAATGTGTTGGTATGTGTTACACAGCAGAAGACATGTGAAAGTCTTATAAGACAAGGCGCCGAGTTGTCTAAAGATTCGGAGGGCAACTTGTATGTGCTTCACGTTGTAAATGAAAATGATAAGTTTTTGTATGATTTCAGCGATGGTGATGCGCTGGAATATTTATTTAGAATCACTAAGGATGTAGGAGCAGAATTAACTGTTAAAAGATCCAAGGATGTAATTAAAACAATAGTTGATTTTGCAGAAGAAATGGAGATCACACACGTCGTTTTGGGGAACTCACGAAAAGAGACTGCAAATAATTTTACTTCAAAACTTCAGTGGAAGCTTCCGAATTTAGAATTTGTAATTTAATATGAACAGACTTAGGCTGATTTTTAAATTTCTATTTGATAAGAACATACCATTGAAGGAAAAATGGTGGGTCATACTTCCGTTAGTTTATATATTGAGCCCTGTGGATTTAATACCTGCTCCAATACTGGGATTCAGCATTATAGATGATGCGGTAATGCTTGTTTTCCTTCTGACTGTAGTAGCAGATAAAACAGCAAAGTATTACGGCTACAATGTAACAAATAAAGAAAACAATGAAAATATTGTTGAAAATGTAGAATATGAAATTGATGAAATCAATGGAGACGAGGATGAAAAGTAGTCCTCGTTTTTTTTTCGACCGGCAGGGAGAAAGAAATTGTAGGC
>DNNV01000062.1 GCA_003497505.1 Clostridiales bacterium
AAAACCATTCTTCAAGCTTTCAACAGAATCTCTGTCCGAGTTTCCCAGATAAGGCATAATTTTTTTTTCAATAATCTTTTCAATTTCTCTGTTTTCAAGCACCAGTACATTCGCCGGATGCCCGGGAATTTTTATAGGATCAGTCTCTCTGTGTATTTCCTCTATTGAACCCTTAAATACAGCCGAATGCACGTCACATAACCTTTGAACCTCCGATACAGGCAGCCCTTCTGATATCAGTGCCTGCTCCGCCTCGGAAATCTCTGTGGCAGAAACACCCGAAAATGCTTCCTCAAATTTCTGTTTAACCTCGTCTACACTTTTACCTTCATGAAGTTCTCTGATTACTTGTTTAATTACCTCTTTCCGATACTCTCTGTTATTTATACTTTCGCTCATTCCCTTCTCCTTCCTATTCTTTAATCTCATATCCTCTTCGGATGAATTCCTGCTTTATTATTTCAAGGTCAATGCCCTTTGCTGCCGAACCCTTTGTTATTGTCATAAATCTGCCTGCTGTTGAAATCATTCCCGGCTTTGTTATATCTTTAAAACCCAAGCTTGACAATATTTCCGGAACTTCCGGATATTCCCTGCAAAGCTCAAAAATACTCTTATTAATATCAATTATTCTGGACATGACAACTTCCCCTCACTATTATATGGTACTAATATACCTGTTTTATGGTTATTTAAACAATTTAATAATATGTTTCGGAATTATTTTTGAACAAAATAAAAAACAACGTAAAAAATATAACGTATTATTGTAATAATTCATGTATTGATTTTTAGAGTGTATTATTATATCATTTACTTAAGGTTTTAAAATTAGGAGGAATGTATGAAAAAAATAACATTAATTCTGAGTCTGGTATTAATCCTGGCTCTTACATCAGTAACAGCATTTGCTCAAACAACAAATGAAATAATTGTTTCAATTGACTCTGTTAAGGTTAATTTTGACGAAAATACAGGCTCACCTTTTGTAGATGAAAACTACAGAACTCTTGTTCCTTTCAGAAAATCTCTTGAAACTTATGGGGCATCAGTTGAGTGGGATAACGAAACACGCATTGCCATAGCAGTTAAAGGTGACATCAGAGTTGAAGTTCCAATTGATAAGAACTACATAACCGTGAACGGTCAGGAGAAAGCTACAGACACTGCGGCCAAAATTGTAAACGGAAGAACCTATCTTCCCATAAGAGCAGTCATCGAAGCATTTGGCTCAAGCGTCGAATGGGACCAGAGCCTCAATACCGTGGTTATAACCACAGTACCCGTTGATGCAAAAGCAATATTAACGAAGGCAAACAGTTTGTCAAGTGATTGGAAAAACTACGATGGTGATATAAAAGTCAACATGTCCATGCCAATTAAAGATGATGCAGGAAGTGTTCAGACTGTAAATATGGATATGAAAATGTACATGACATTTTTTACTGACCCTTCACTTAAAGCAAAAATCAATTCAAGCTTTATAATGAATTTAATGGGTCAGGATGTTTCTCGGCCCGTAATGGATATGTACATGGTTGCAGATAAAAAATCATTTACAACTTACATGGGAACTGCCGGCCAGGATGGAAAATTAACCTGGGTGAAATCAACGGTTGAAGATGAAATATTTGCCAGCCTTTTTGCTAACAATAAAGAGGCGATAAAAGAAAATCAGGAATTGTCCGAAAAATACATGAAGGATGTTAAATATTTCGGTAAATACACCGATGCATCAGGCAGAACTCTGCTAAAGCTTCAATATACGATTTCCGGTGAAATTTATAAGGAAGTTTTCGGAAAATATGCTGAAATAATGCCTGCTTCAGAAAACGAACAGGATGCGATGGTTCTCGAAATGATGAAGGATCTCGCAAACGGAAGCTTCGGTGATATAACCGCAGTAATTTATGTTAATGAATCCACCGGTGAAATTGTGAAATATGAAATGGATTTAAGTGACATAATGTC
The DNA here is from genome assembly GCA_003497505.1 of Clostridiales bacterium. Classification (GTDB taxonomy): domain Bacteria; phylum Bacillota; class Clostridia; order Tissierellales; family Sedimentibacteraceae; genus Sedimentibacter. The sequence continues at coordinate 1,972 of DNNV01000062.1, forward strand.
TTCTATGATGTCAGGAATGACTGAAATGCTTGGTACTATTCCGGCTAATGAAATGGAAATGCTTAAGCAGATGAAGGTTTCAATGTCCATGGAATACCTGAACATAAATAAAGCAGCTGATTTCAAAATTCCAGAAGAGGCATTAAATGCCCCCGAGGTAACAGAAGCAGCAGAAGTAACTCAATAGTAAGCTAATGGGAGTGCCTCTGGAGTCAGGGGCTTCCTTTTTTGTTTAATAAAATTAACTTTTGTGTTAATATTAATATTGCAGACTAATAATATTTGGAGAAACATATGAAGCGTTTATTAATATATATAATGATATTTCTATTGACAGGATGTTCGGGAGAAGTGAAGACGCCTGAAGCTCCTGACAATGAACAAATTAATGTGCCAGAAACAGAAATACCTGCTGAGCCTGAAAAACCGGCGGAGCCTGCGGATAAAAGTATCTTTGCATTATATAAAACTGATGCATTGAATACTCTGAAAACCATGACAGCAGAGGAAAAAGTCGGGCAGCTGTTCCTTTCCAGATGTCCCGCTGAGGAGCAATTGGAATTATACTTGTCAATGAAACCCGGTGGCTTTATTTTGTTCGGTAGGGATTTCGCTGATAAAACAAAGGAACAGGTCATGGATAACATCATGTATTACCAGAAAAAAAGCAACCTTCCCATGGTTATAGCAGTCGATGAGGAGGGTGGCACTGTTGTGAGAGTAAGCTCAAATCCACTGCTATCCAAAAAAAGATTCAAATCACCTCAAGAACTTTATTCTGAAGGAAATCTTGAGAAAATAAAAAGCGATGCAAGAGAGAAGTCGGAGCTCCTTTTAGGCTTGGGAATTAATTTGAACTTAGCTCCTGTTGCGGATGTTTCAGTAAATGAGTCTGATTTCATATATCCGAGAGCATTTGGAAAAAATGCAACAGAAA
>DNNV01000340.1 GCA_003497505.1 Clostridiales bacterium
CCTAAGAGCCATCTCCCTTAGAAATTTACCTTTTCCACAGCCTAATTCCACATGTATGGGATTATCATTTTTAAATGCTCCGTTTAATTTATATCCTGTTTTTTCCGGTTCGGTAATAGCTCTGTCGCATTCCTGCAGGTACTGATACTGACCGGGAACATATCTCAATCTCATATTTATCTCCTTTACTTACTAATGAATTTTACATTATTTCAAGCCAATTAACAATATTAATTTTATGGCGAAACTTATCTGTTGCATAAATTTTGTAAATAAAGTAAAATATCCTTATCTAATAAAAAGAGGTGTGCTATGGAATTTTTAATGAACATGCAAGGTCCCCTTTTGTACATTATTATATTTTGCGCCAAAATAGTTGAAGTTTCAATTTCAACCATAAGGTTAGTGTACATCAATAAAGGAGAACGAGTAAAAGGGGCGGTTTTAGGATTTATTGAAATAATGATATGGCTTGTAGTTGTAAGCTCTGTATTGAACAACATAACCGCGGACCCAATTAAGGTATTTGTGTATGCCGCATCTTTTTCACTCGGAAACTATATAGGAATTACGATAGAATCGAAAATTGCAGTTGGACTTGCATCCATTCAGGTTGTTGTGAGTGATGTATCCGGTGAAATACTTGCCGAGATTCTCCGTGATGAAAGCTACGGAGTTACATTGATTGACGGCAGAGGAAGAGATGACAGCAAAAAAACACTTCTTTTCATTCAGCTTAAAAGAAAGAAAATTTCAGAGGCAGTGAGAATAATTAAGCAAAATGCACCGGATGCATACATAACGGTAAATGATATAAAGTCTATGATGGGCGGATATTTAAAATAAAGGGCGCAATGAGCGTCCTTTATTTTTTATTATACGATTATTTAACAAATGCGTCATAAATTGCCTTGATTGCTTTTTCAAAATCCTTGTCTTCCACACCAACAATAATATTGATTTCGCTTGACCCCTGGTCAATCATCCTGATATTGATGCTGTTGTCTCCCAAGGCCTTGAACAGCTTTGCTGAAATACCGGGCTTGAATGCCATCTTTATACCCACTGTTGTAATAAGGCTTAAATTCTTGTACATATGCACATTTTCAGTATTGCATTTCGCCTTTAATTCTTCCACCAGCTCGTGAGATATTCTTTCCACCTCATCTGCAGGCAGTACTATTGAAAAGCTATCAATTCCCGACGGAACATGGTCAATGCTTATTCCTCTGTCATCAAATACCTCAAGGGCTTTCTTGATAACCCCAACTTCATTTGCCATATGCTCCTTGTGAATATAAAAAACAGCAAAGTTCTTTTTCCCGGCTATGCCTGTGATTATATGATTATCATCATCATTTTCTCCAACGTCTTTTCCTTCACCCACTATTATTGTTCCCGGATTATCAGGCTCGTTTGTATTTCTTATATTTATTGGAATTCCAGCTTGTCTTGCCGGGAATACAGCCTCGTCGTGGAGAACGGAGGCGCCCATGTAGGACAGCTCCCTGAGCTCCTGGTATGTTATTTTCTGAATTTGCTTCGGTTCCTTTACAATTCTCGGATCAGCCATCAGAAACCCTGAAACATCCGTCCAGTTTTCATAAACATCCGCCTTGACTGCCGCTGATATTATTGAACCGGTTATGTCCGAACCGCCCCGTGAAAATGTCTTTATACTTCCATCGGGATATGAGCCGTAAAATCCGGGTATAATTGCCTTTTTCGAAGCCTTCAGTGCCTCTGCAAGCTTCTCATGGGTTTTAACCGTATTTACCGTTCCGTCATAGTTAAAGAAAATGACATCCTTTGCATCTATGAAATCACACTCCATGTAGCTGGCCAAAAGCATTGCGGACAAATATTCGCCCCTGCTGACAATGTAATCCTCTTCGCATTTATTGTCTAATTTTTCTTTAATAACCTCAAATTCGCGATCCAAATCTATATTTAATTTCAATTCTTCCTTAATTGAATTGAATCTGTCCTCTATTATTTTAAAAACCGGAGCATAGGGTACGGAATATTTTATGTGTGCATGAGTCAGATATAATAAATCTGTAATTTTATTATCTTCTTTGAATCTTTTTCCCGGAGCAGAAACCACAACAAATTTTCTTCCCTCATCACTTTTTACAATTTCATTTACCTTTTTGAACTGAGCAGCATCAGCCATAGAGGTACCGCCAAATTTCGCAACCTTCAGCATATTTTCCCTCCTTTGATTATATAATAACTTTATCACAATAACATATTCAAAATGTTATGTCAATATTTTTAATACATGTGTATTCATTTCAAGCACACAATAACAGTAGTATATACGACTGTACAAACACACCATTCCTTAATTATTTTGCATGGCAAAAAACCACAGAATTATTTATTTTGTTCACAGACAAATTTTTTAATGCTTTTTTAAGAAAAATATATTATAATCAACAACATATAATTAAAAATTTAAGATTATAACAGAGTAATTGAGGTAATATAAGTTAAGATAAATTCTTTTCTACTTACAGATATAGGAGATGATTATATGTTGTGTTCGGTTTGTAAAAAAAATGTTGCAGTTATATATGTAAACAGAATTATTGAAGGAAAAATGCAGACCATGGGTTTGTGCATTCCCTGCGCGAAGAAGCAAGGACTTGCCCCGATGGATCAGCTGATGAAGCAAAGCGGCATGAAGCCGGAGGACTTTGAAAATATAAACAATCAGCTTACAGAAATCATGGGAGACATGGATTTGGAAAAGCTGTCACAGAATATAGATACAGAAGACAGTGATGGAAGCATGAACTCAATCATGAATTTGATGAATTCAGCTTTTTCGGGTCTTACCAATTCAAATAGCGGATTTCAGCCTTCAGAAGAAGAAAGTGGTGAATCGGAGTTCACAAATGAAGGTGCAGGCTCCGGAACAAAGGTGAAAGAAAAGGTAAAGCGTAAAAAGCTTAAATATCTTGATACCTACGGTACAAATTTGACTGAGCAGGCAAGATACGGAGATATTGACAGAATTATAGGAAGAGAGAGAGAAATTGACCGAGTTATTCAAATATTAAATAGGCGTTCAAAGAATAACCCTATTTTAATCGGTGAGCCCGGGGTCGGAAAAACGGCCATTGCAGAAGGGCTGGCTGTTCGAATTGCAGAGCGGAACGTTCCTCTGAAGCTGTTCAATACGGAAATTTACCTTCTTGATTTAACTGCCGTAGTGGCAGGAACTCAGTTCAGAGGACAGTTTGAATCAAGGATGAAGGCAATTATTGATGAAGCTAAAAAAGCCGGGAATATAATAATTGTAATTGATGAAGTTCATAATATCGTAGGAGCCGGAGAAGCTGAAGGCGGAGCCATGAATGCGGCAAATATACTGAAGCCCGCACTTGCAAGAGGGGAAATTCAAGTAATCGGAGCAACAACACTGGATGAGTACAGAAAGCACATAGAAAAGGATGCTGCTCTCGAAAGAAGATTCCAGCCTGTAATCGTTGATGAGCCTTCTATTGAGGATTCCATTGAAATAGTCAAGGGAATAAAGGATTACTATGAGATATATCACAATGTAAAGATATCTGATGACGTAATTAAGCAGGCGGTACTCATGTCTGAAAGATACATCACTGACAGATTCCTGCCGGACAAGGCAATTGATGTAATTGACGAGGCCGGCTCAAGAGCAAACCTTAAAAACAGCGGTCTAGTGGAGCTGGAAGCATTGAAGTCGGAGCTTCAAGCCATAAGAGATGAAAAGGAAGAAGCTGCCGAAAATGATGATTATGAGCGCGCTGCTGAGCTTAAGGTTAACGAGCTGAGAATAGAATCAAAAATAAAGGTTCTTTCCAAGGAATGTGAAAATGTCCATCTTACAACGGAGGACATAGCATATGTAATTGAAGCATGGACAAAAATACCCGTTCAGAGAATAAATGAAGCAGAGGCGGAAAAATTAATTCACCTTGAAGAAAGGCTTCACAAAAGAGTCATCGGACAGCACCCTGCCGTGACGAGCCTGGCACGAGCCATAAGGCGAAACCGTTCAGGCTTCAAGAAAAAGAAAAAACCGTCGTCATTCATATTTGTAGGGCCTACAGGTGTTG
>DNNV01000168.1 GCA_003497505.1 Clostridiales bacterium
TACTGGGATCCTTCGGACCCAATCACCGAAGATCTTGCACAGGAGGGATATGAATTTGTTTTAAGGTCTCTGAATGAATACGAGCCTGAGCAGAATGTCCATTTCCTGCATTATATAAAAATTAAAGTTATATTTTTTTATAAAAACCGATACAGGAGCTCAAAAAAGTATAGAAAAGAAATAAGCCTTTCCAGCGATGAGTTTTTTTCTGAATTTCTAATTCAGGAGTCGGACAGTTCTCAATGTACACTGGATAAAATGATTTCAGAAGAGAGTGCGGACGAGCTTCGAAAAAATATAGACAGGCTTTCTGCAGTTGAGTGTGAAATTATTTATATGCACTATTACGAGCTTCTTACTATTAACGAAATATCGGAGCTTCTCAATATTCCCTACAGCACTGCTTGGGGAAGAAAGCAGTCTGCAATAAAAAAACTTAGGAAGCATTTAACAATTAAGAAGTAATATTCCCTGCCATTTGTATACGCTAATATTATCTGTTTAAATTTTTTCGTTCTTATGTTAAGATAGATATAGTTTACAGGAATTATAATATTGACAGGGGAGATTTAAAATGAAAACAAGAGAAATAAAATCAGTGCTCATACTGCTTTTGACCGCAGCCATATGGGGTCTTGCGTTTGTCGCTCAAAGGGTTGGTATGCAGCACGTGGGAGCATTCACGTTTAACGGTGTGAGATTTGCTCTGGGAAGCATTTCTTTGCTGCCCGTAATTTATTTTTTCAGCAAAAATAAAAGCCCTCAAGATGGTGACTTTGAAGAGGCTGATTTAAAAACAACCGTGAAATCAGGGATGCTCGCGGGGAGTGTATTGTTTATAGCGGCATCTCTTCAGCAGTATGGACTAATATATACAACAGCTGCAAAAGCGGGCTTCATAACCAGCCTGTATATTGTGTTGGTACCTGTTCTCGGCATATTTTTAAAGCAAAAAACACATGTCACTACATGGATAGGCGCCGTCATAGCTGTTGTTGGTCTTTACCTCCTCAGCATAAATGAGAGCTTCACCATTGAATTTGGAGATTTCCTTGAAGTAATAGGAGCATTCTTCTGGGCAATTCACATTCAGCTCATAGGAAGATTTGTAAAGAATGTTGATGCAATTAAGCTATCCAGCATTCAATTTGCCACATGCTCCATATTAAGCATGATAGTAGCACTCATATATGAGGATATAACCATGAGCGGATTGTCGGCAGCTTTAGTTCCGCTTTTTTACGGCGGCGTTATGTCAGCAGGAGTTGCATATACGCTTCAGGCAGTGGGACAAAAGGGTGCGAAGCCTTCACATGCAGCAATAGCACTGAGCATGGAATCTGTATTTGCCGCCATAGGCGGTGCAATTATGCTTGAAGAAATACTTCCTGTAAAGGGATACGCGGGCTGTGCCCTGATGCTTTTGGGCATGCTCATAGCTCAGTCAGAGAATCTCGGGAAGGCTTAAATAATAAGATCACAGAATATCCGTATAAACCTTTAAGGTTTGTACGGAATTTTTTTTAATGTTGTAACACTTTAATGAGTACAGAATATTATATCATTAGGCTTGACCTTTAAAAAAAATTTACAAGAAAAGGTGTTATTATGTTTGACGAATCAAATAATGTAGCAGAATCAAACTGCGAAAGACCCAATAGACCGGAAACCGGAAATCAGGGTAGAAGAAGACGTGACTGTGACTGTGTTTTTGATTGTCTGTTTGATTTATTAGAAGATGCTGTAGACGAGGACAACTGCAACCGCAAGTGCTTCTGCAACCGCAACTGCAGGAAAAACAGACCTGACAACTGTGATGACAATGTGCAGGGCGAAGGCAGAAGAAGATGCGACTGCAATTGTGTTTTCGAATGCTTGATTGAGCTGCTTGAAGACGCTTTAGAAGAAGACGACGACTGTGAAGAACACTGCATCAGGAAATGCCGAAGAGATTAATATAAAAAATATGCGGCGGATAATCCGCCGCTTTTTGTATCTATAATGTAACTATGACATGCTTGGCTTAAAAGTAGCACAGTCTGTTTCAGAAGAAGTCTTTGCATTTTTATGCTGAACTTCTATTTTCTGAGCGTTGCAGTGATCTCCCGTTGCATAATAATGACAAGTATTAACAACACATCTTACACCTGGATTGTGATTTTCCATTTCCGCACCTTACCTTCCATATAATTTCTTATAGTTATAGTTTTGAAGTTTAATTAAATTTAATAAACTTTCTTAAATTATTATTACCTGTTTTGTTTTAACTATAATTTGAAATTTTATGTAATTTTTTTGTGCGCTATGCTATTTTAGCTTAATTTTACTTACCTGCATTCAGCTCAGGAACTATATTCGGAGGTATTTCTCCGCAAAGCGCCTTTACCAGGTTCTCAGCTGCAAGCATTGCCATGTCGCTTCTTGTTTTTTTCGTTGCTGAGCCTACATGAGGTGTCAATACCACATTTGGCATTTTAATGAGAGGATTGTCCATGTCAATGGGTTCCTTTTCATAAACATCAAGACCGGCGCCTGAAATTTTCTTTTCCTCAAGAGCCTTTATAAGAGCTTTTTCGTTAACCGTAGCTCCTCTTGAAACATTGATGAATATTGCATCTCTCTTCATGAGGCTAAACTGCTCCTCATCAATCATATGATATGTTTCCTCTGTCAGTGAAGTCATCACGAGAACAAAGTCGCTTTGGCTCAAAAGTGTATTCAAATCGGCATATTTTACACCAAGCGTTTCTTCAACTTCTGTCTTCTTTGCCCTGTTGTAGTACAAAACATCCATATCAAATCCGAAGCGCGCCCTTTTAGCAACATCCTGCCCTATTCTGCCCATGCCTATTATGCCGAGGGTAGAATGGTGCACATCCTTACCGAACATCTCCTCCGAATCTGTGGAAGTCCATTTTCCATCTCTTACAAACCGGTCCATTTCAACAATTTTTCTCGCCGATGAAAGAATAAGCGCAAATATTAAATCTGCAACGGTATCGTTTAAGACACCGGGGGTGTTTGTTCCTATTATGCTCTTTTCCTTCATTGCCTCAATATCAAAATTGTTATAGCCAACAGATATGTTGCTTACTGCCTTCAAAAGAGGCGCGTGCTCCAATAAATTTTTGTCTACTTTTGTTCCGGAAAGCATTACACCTTCCTTGTCGTGGAGCTTACTCAGAAGCTCCTCATATCCTGCTGCATCTTCACCCTCATATTTTTCATAATCGCAGTACTTGCCTATGTATTCTTCCACATGTGAGGGTATTTTTCTTGCAATATATATTTTTGGTTTCATTGTTCTCCTCATCTTTCAATAATATTAATTTGTCTCTCCTATTTGGAATCGAGATTGGTATACGAGAAAAACTTAGTATCCTCGTCAATCATATGTCCAGATACAACATCATTTACCAAAAATGAAACAAATGACGTCTTGTTTATGCTGCCTTCATCAAATGATTTTCTCAAATTAAGTGCATTATCCACAAGAGCAGCGTGTATTTCTTTATGCTCTTTCTTACCGGGATACCCAACCTTTTCAAGCACCTTCTCCTCATATTCGAAGTGCTCAACTATATGATTCAGAAGCTTGTCAAGCTGTTCAAGCACCGTATCATGGTCATATCCTGACAGATTCATAAAAATCAGAGTATTGCCATACTCAATAAGATCCATATGCTGTTTGTCGATTACTTTGTTGCCGCATTCCCACTCTTTGTTCCATTCGATGTGAACCGACGCAATATTGCTGTTATCTTCAAAGTTTACAACACAGTTTCTACCGCCTTCCTTTGCGCAGTACAGTGCCCTGTCAACCCTCCTATACCAGTCCTGCAGGTGCTCCGCCTTGTTCCTTTCCGCAACGCCGAGGCTTGCGGTTATTTTACCCGCCACCGGATGATTGTTTTTTTCCAGCGCTTTTCTTATTTTTTCTGCAACGACATCTGCAGAGTCAACATTTGTATTCGGCATCAATACCACAAATTCTTCGCCGCCCACCCTGAACACATAGTCTGATTTTCTTGTGGCTCCCTTTATTATGGCCGCCGTTTTTTGCAGCACATCATCTCCCATCTGATGCCCGTACATGTCATTTATATTTTTAAAATGGTCCAGATCAAGCATCAGCATGGATATGGGTTCACCATACTTATCAGACAGGGATATTTCGTCAGCAGCTCTTTTTTCAAAATAATATCTGTTGTAAAGTCCCGTAAGTTTATCAGTTATTGCAAGACTCCTGAAAACCTGCTCGGCCTGCTTCTGCTCAGATATGTCAAAAAGACCTATCAATACGGCCTGCCTGTTGTTGAAGTATGTCTTTGCAGATGTTACGGCAGCATACATTCTTTTATTTCCGTTCACCATTATTTCCATATCTCTGCTCTCATACTGATCTCTTCCTGTAATTGTTTCCATAACGTCATATTCATGAGACATGAACCAGAAATAATTGTTGAAATAAATTTCTCCTTTATTCTCTACATTTATAAGCTCTTCAGCCTGTTTGTTCAAAAGTATAATCTGCATGGTATTCAGATCAACCAAAAATATTGCACCGTGTACAATTTTGAACAGCTTCATAAGGTTGTCGTTACTTTCTTCAATTTCATTAAATCCTTTAGAAATCAAATTGATTGACGGAGACAATACAAACAAGACAGAGAACAAAATAAACAGCAGGACGAAGTAATACATGGCTCTTTCTATTCCAGCTAGGTACTGAATATTTTCGATTTCACATTTTCCATAAACACGCATAAGATTGTCGATGATGCCTATGTAATGCTGCAGTATGAGATGCTTGGCAACCACCATTATCAGTATGATTATAACCAAGGGCACCAGCCTTCTTATAATAACCTTTGCTCCATTAACCTTTTTACCTGTATCCCCGTTCAACTTTTACCTCTTAATTCTAATTTATACCTATTATACCATAAAATATTTAAAAGTGTAATTACAAATAAAAATATTTGCATAACTATGTTATCGCAGTTAATGCTATGAATTAATTTCTATAATTTTGATTCGTATTCATCTACCAGGCGCTTCATACCGTTGTACAGTATCTGTCCGTCAATTCCGGCTATAAGAAACTTAAAGCCCATTTCAAGATGCTGGTCCATTGCACCTGACCATGTCATTATTCCGGGAATAACTCCGTGCTTTTTACATGCCGCTACTACCTTGCGGCAGCTTTGCTGAACATCCGGATGATTAATTTGTCCTGTAAGGCCCATGGACGCGCTCATATCAAACGGACCGACAAATGCAATATCAATGCCCGGAACCGATAAAATCTCATCTATATTTTCAACCGCATTACGATGCTCTATCTGGAGAATAACCACAACCTCGTCATTTGCCTTTACATAATAGTCCTTTACTTCTTCTGCAGGAGCTCCAAACAGCACCGCTCTTCCGGGTCCCATCCCTCTGACTCCGGCCGGCGGATACTTGCAGTAACTTACCGCCCTCTCCGCTTCTTCTTTTGTATTTATCATAGGTATCATCAACCCTTCAGCGCCTGTGTCCATGCCCGTTTTGGCAAGTGCCATGTCATTTAGGGCTATCCTGAGCAGCGGCACGGCCTTGGAATTCCTTATCACTGCCACCATCTTGCCGGCAGTTTCCATGCTCATCGCTCCGTGCTCCCCGTCAATCATTATGCAGTCAACACCCGTATATGACAGAATTTCTGCCGTGTCAAGACTGCTTGTCATCATAAATGTCCCTAATGCAGCGCCGCCCTGCAATAATTTTTCCTTTAATTTATTTTTCATCGAATCCTCCGTCTATCTAATGTTTTTGTATATTTTACCATAAAAACAGTCAATTGCAAATATAATTGCTCTGCTGAGAAATAAATCAAGAAACACTTGTTATATTTTCACAGATGTTATATCATTTTTATATATAAATGGGGAGGCGCATATGAAAATAGTTATTTTAGACGGATACACTACCAACCCTGGCGATTTGTCCTGGGACGGGCTTAAAAAATTGGGAGATGTTGTTATTTATGACCGAACTCCTGTCGAGCTTACTGCCGAGAGAATCGGAGATGCGGAAATAGTCCTGACAAACAAGGCTCCTGTAACAAGAGAAACCATGGATAAATGCAGAGGCATAAAGTACATAGGTGTTCTTGCCACAGGCTACAACATAGTGGATACGGATGCCGCAAAAGAGAGAAACATAATTGTTACAAATATTCCCACATATGGCACTGACGCGGTGGCACAATTTACAATAGCTCTGCTGCTGGAAATATGCCATCATGCAGGCGAGCACAGTCAGGCTGTCAAAAACGGAGAGTGGTCATCAAGCGAGGACTGGACATTCTGGAACCATCCCTTGATTGAACTCAGCCGCAAGACAATAGGTATAATAGGTTTTGGAAGAATCGGCAGGAAAACTGGTCAAATAGCACGTGCCCTCGGCATGAAAGTTTTAGCTGTGGCAGGACACCCCGATCCTTCTCTTGAATCTGATGACTGCATATATACGGATTTAAAGACATTGCTGAAGGAGTCGGACGTAATTTCCCTGCACTGCCCTCTAACACCCGAAACTTGGGGCATAATTAACAAGGGCAGTATATCCGAAATGAAGGACGGCGTAATAATTATAAATACTTCAAGGGGCCCTCTCATTGTGGAGGAGGACCTGAAAGACGCATTAAACAGTGGAAAAGTAGCTGCCGCTGCCTGTGATGTGGTTTCATCTGAGCCTATTTCTGCCGATAACCCTCTTCTAAAAGCAAAGAATATCATCATCACACCTCACATCGCATGGGCACCTATTGAGGCAAGACGCAGGCTTATGGACTTGACATTGGAAAACCTAACTAGGTTCTTGGATGGTAATCCTATCAATATTGTAAATAAATAGGCTCTGAATTCTTAAGTAATTCTTAATAATTTTACTCTTTCATTTTTTGTGTAGAAATGGTATAATTTTAAGGTATTTTAAAAATTTGGAGGAAGAAATGAAAAAATTATCTTTACTTTTAGTTTTATCATTAGTGCTGTTCAGCTTTGCAGGCTGCTCAAGTGAAAAACCGGCAGGCGGAAACGCTGGAGAAACAAAAACATTAACAGGTACAGCTAAAGGCTTTGGCGGAGATGTTACTGTTACTTTAACAGTAAACGGAAACGACATAACAGAAGTTAAAGCAGTAGGCGCAAGCGAAACTCAGGGAATAGGATCAAAAGCTATTGAAGAATTGCCAGCTGCAATAGAAAAAGCTGATTCTGCAGATGTTGACGGTGTTTCAGGTGCAACTGTAACAAGCAACGCTATTAAAGAAGCGGTTAAAAACGCTTTGGCAGGAAAATAATAAAATTATCAAGGGCTCCTGACGCATCGTGCGGCAGAAGCCCTTTCTTTATACCCTTTTTCTATAGCTACCTTTCGCTCTTTGCCTTATACATCTTCCTGTCTGCAAGACATATAAGCTCCTCAGCTGTTCTTGGCACATCCTTCATTGTTTCAATGCCAAAGGAAATAGAAATTTGTACATTTTCCACTTTCAGCCTTGATGGTATTTTTTCAATGCAGTCCTGTATGCGACTTGCTATTGAATGTGCCTGCTCCTCATTTGCATTATTCAGGCACAGAAGAAACTCGTCTCCTCCGTATCTTGCCGCCCAATCACGCTCAGAACGTATGTGCTTTGTTATGACATCGGCTGCAGATTTTATTGCCCGGTCTCCCATATCATGACCGTAAAGATCATTTAAGGTTTTAAAGTTGTCCATATCTATAAAGCACACTGACAGGGGCTGGTTTTTTAAATCAGCATTTATAACATCTATAGGAAGCCTTTCGTCCGCAAAGCGGCGGTTGTAAAGAGATGTCAGAGAATCTCTGACTATAATATCATTAATCTCCTGAACAAAACGGTTCAGCATTTTACCGTCGTTGTAATTTCCCTCTCCCACAAGCATACTGTCTGTAGTGTTTTTCATCAATTCCAGAACAACGGGTCTGCTGGCATTATCGACGGTAACTGCAGTTACAAGCATGACAGCCTCATTTGCTCTTTCAAGCTTGAAGAAGCTCTTGCCCTCCCTATACGCTCTCACTGATATGCAATTATCGCAGATTTTTCCGTTGCTCCAGTAATTATAGCAAATTTCCTTCGTTTCATCCAAAGAAGAATCCCTGTAATCTATTACCTTCTTATTGACAGGGTCCACCAGACGTACCGAGTCATACATTCTATGAAAGAAATCTAATTTATCCTTTATTTCATCAATCGAGATATGTTCCATTTTCCACCATCTTCAGATATGAAGTGACACGCCGTGCACTTCTTTTTGTATCTTTCTCACTCTAACATACGTGAGGATAAAAATCAATTTTAATCAACGCAATTTTAAAAACAACATTTCCATATACGCCATAAATTTACATACTACCTGCTGTATTTATCAACTATCACCGTACCGGTTTTTCCTATTATACCTT
>DNNV01000165.1 GCA_003497505.1 Clostridiales bacterium
GCTCATATCAGAAGCTTCTGCACTCATAGCTGTAACCAATGGGCCCAGCGACCTACCTCCTAAAAAATAGTTTTCACTGCTTTCATTGGCACGCTTTGCAAAGTAAAGTCCAATACCTGCAACAACGGCCATGTACACAATCATTGAAATAAAAATTTGTAATGTGTCACCTTTCATTAACGTACCTCCTTCTTTAATTCTAAATAAAACTTAGTATAAATATAAATGCAAATTTAAATAAAGTCAAGAATAAATAATATTATAATTTGTAGAATACAGGCGATGTCGAAATTATATATAATCGTTGAAATATTAACAATTAGTCTTTTATAGTTAACGCCACAAGATAAAAGGAGGTATGCATTAAAATACACACCTCCCTAATAATCTTTATTCTATTAATTTTCTTATGACTTCTTTTACCGTGGTGATTTTATTTACATCTTCAAGATTTGCGCCTGAGAATATTAGCCCTCCTCGTCCTTCTACCGCATCAATAAGTCCCGAAGATATACAGTAAGGAATAGTCGCAGGATTACAATTGGGCATACATTTATAACACCTGCTTACAACGCATCTATTTTCCATCGAATCTGTAATAAATTTATTTTTTATCGCCCTTGCCGGCATGCCCACCGGACTTTTAATTATCATTTCATCATTCTTCCTAGCATTAACGTAAGCAAGCTTGAAATCTTCATGAGCATCACATTCGACTGTTGGAACAAACAGACTTCCTATCTGAAATCCATCGGCTCCGGCATCCTGAAGCCCCATGATGTCTTCTTTTGTGCGTATTCCGCCCGCTGCAATAACAGGTATCATAACGCCGTGCTCTTTTTCTATCCCTATTATAAGTTCCTTGACTTCCTTGACTATTTCCTTAAGGGAGGCACATTTTTCTTCAAGAAGTTCATTCATCTTAAAACCGAGATGTCCTCCTGCAAGCGGTCCTTCAACTATAACCGCATCAGGAAGTCTATCATGCTTCAAATAACTTCTGATAATGACTCCCGCCGCCTTGGCTGAAGATACTATGGGAGCTATCTTAGTGGATGTTCCTTCAACAAGCTTAGGAAGCGCAAGCGGAAGGCCTGCACCTGAAACTATTAAATCTATCTTTTCCTCAACAGCTTTCTTTACGTATAACTCGTAATTATTTATTGCTGCCATTAAATTTATGGCTATTATACCCTTAGTTTTCTCTCTAGCTTTTTTTATTTCCTTTCCTATTGCCCTGAGGTTTGCTTCAACAGGGTTTACCGCAAAATCAGGCTCGCGAAATCCTATCTGCACCCCTGAAATAGTGCCGATTCCGCCTTCATTTGCCACGGCTGAAGCTAAACCAGACAGAGAAACACCTATGCCCATGCCGCCTTGAATTATTGGAATTACAGCCGTTAGATTTCCTATTTTCAATTCTTTTAATTCCATATCTTCTCCAATATTTTTAATATCTATTTATTTGACATTCAAAGTATATATCTTAGAGTGTTTGTTGTCAAGAAAAAAAGCAAAATAAAAGCTCCTCCTTTAACAATATATAATGGAGGAGCTTAATCTTAATTTTTCAAACTGTATTCATCAAGAGCTATATTTGTTTGCTCCTGCTTTTCTTCGATGATTTCCTGAATCATCATGTCCTTAACCTTCATTAGCCTTGTCTGATTTCCTCTTTCATTTTCATCAAGCTTCATCTGAATATACTTTATGGTTTCCTGGAATTGAGGAATCATGACATATTCAAGAGCATTAACCCTTCTTCTCGTCTTTTCAATTTCCGCAGCCAAAAGCTGCACTTCTTTTTCAACAGCTGCCAGCCTCAAAAGCTCGGGGAAAATATTTGAAAGATTTTCAATTGCATTATCAAGTTCCGCCGAAGTGCCGGCAAAACCATAAGGATAAATATTGGATGTATCATCAGTGGTTGTCTTGAAGTCAAATACCGGAACATCAACACTCATGACGTTTTTATTTCCTACCTCAATCGAAACTCCCTGCTTCGGATACATCAGGGCCTCATCCAATACTTCTGATGACATCACGGCACTTGCAATAACAAAGTTTGAGTAAACATTGGTTATATGTACCTCAACCTGCTCCCTCAGCACCTTATTTTCTCTGGCAAGCTCCAAAAATTGCTTCATAAGCTCATCACGCTTATCCTTAAGCATCTTGTGACCCTTGACCGCCACCTTCAAACGCTTCTTTAGAGTGGTTAAGACCATTCTGGTTGGATTTACATTCAATCTTGCCATAGGTTCACCTCTCTATCCTAACGGATAATATTTTTCGAGATATTCGTCCCTTATACGCTTTAATTCACTCTTAGGAAGAAGTGTCAATAAATTCCATCCGATGGTAAGTGTTTCTTCAATTGACCTGTTTGTTTCATATCCCTGAGAAACATATTTTTTTTCAAATTCATCGGCAAATTTGGCATAAAATTTATCCGCATCGGAAAGTGCGGCCTCACCTAATATTGCCATGAGCTCCTTAGCCTCTTTACCTCTTGCGTATGCCGCAAAAAGCTGATTCAGCACATCGGAATGGTCCTCTCTTGTCTTTCCTCTTCCTATACCCTTGTCTTTTAAACGTGACAATGAAGGAAGAACATCTATAGGAGGCTTAATACCCTTTCTGTAAAGCTCACGCGAAAGAATAATCTGTCCCTCTGTTATATATCCTGTAAGGTCAGGAATAGGATGTGTCTTGTCATCTTCCGGCATGGTCAGTATTGGAATCATTGTAATGGAACCTTCAATATCTCTCTTTCTTCCCGCTCTTTCATAAAGTGTGGCAAGGTCCGTATACAGATATCCCGGGTAACCCCTTCTGCCCGGTACTTCCTTACGTGCTGCAGATACCTCACGAAGAGCCTCTGCATAGTTTGTTATGTCCGTAAGGATTACAAGCACGTGCATCCCTTTTTCGAATGCGAGGAACTCAGCAGCAGTCAGCGCCATACGCGGTGTTGAAATACGTTCTATGGCAGGGTCATCTGCTAAATTCATAAATAATACTGTCCTGTCTATTGCACCTGTTTTTCTGAAGTCCGATATAAAGAAATCCGCCTCTTCATATGTTATACCTATCGCGGCAAATACAACGGCAAATTTTGAATCTGTACCCAGAACCTTTGATTGACGTGCAATCTGTGCAGCCAAATCAGCATGAGGAAGACCGGAACCCGAAAATATAGGGAGCTTCTGTCCTCTTACCAGTGTGTTCAAACCGTCTATTGCCGAAACTCCTGTCTGAATAAATTCATCAGGATAGTCACGTGCAGATGGATTCATCGGCAGTCCGTTAATATCCAATCTTTTTTCCGGTATAATTTCAGGGCCGTTGTCAATTGGGCGACCAAGACCGTCAAATACACGCCCAAGCATGTCATATGATACTGCAAGCTCCATTCCTCTTCCCAGGAACTTCACCTTGCTCTCCGCCAGGTTTATACCTGCAGCACTTTCAAAAAGCTGAACGAGAGCATTGCTTCCGTTAATCTCAAGAACCCTGCAGCTTCTTTGTTCGCCGCTTGGGAGCTCAATTATACCCAATTCATCATATGCAACATTTTCAACGTTTTTTACAAGCATTAAAGGTCCTGCTACTTCCGATATGGTTTTATATTCTCTAATCATACTATTCGACCTCCTTGCCTGCTGTTAAAGCAGATATTTCTGTTTCAATCTGCTTCCTGATGTTTTCGAAAGTTTCTGAAACCTTACTTTCTTCCGTATATTTGAATCTTCCTATTCTTTCTCTAACCGGAAGGTTCTCAATAGCCTTAAATTCAGCGCCTTCTTTCAGAGCATCAATTCCGTCATGATAATACTTCATAATAAGTGTAAGAAGCTTATATTGCTTGTTGAGCGATGTATATGTGTCTATATCATGGAATGCATTCTGATGCAGGTAGTCCTCTCTTATAGATCTTGTGGCTTCAAGCTTCAGTCTGTCTCCCACCGACAATGAATCAACTCCTACGAGCTGCACGATTTCATTTAATTCCGCTTCTTCCTGAAGCAGCCTGATTGCTTCAGAACGAATATCAGTCCATTCTTTAGCTACATTTTCGTTGAACCAGCTTCCAAGCCTATCGGCATAAAGTGAGTAGCTGTTCAACCAGTTAATCGCGGGGAAGTGACGTTTATAGGCCAATTGAGCATCCAACGCCCAGAACACCTTAACAATACGTAAAGTTGCCTGCGAAACCGGTTCGGATATATCTCCTCCGGGAGGTGATACGGCGCCTATGGCGGACAATGCTCCTTCTCTTCCTTCTGAGCCAAGACTTATAACTCTTCCTGCTCTTTCGTAGAACTGAGCCAAACGTGATGCCAGATATGCGGGATATCCTTCTTCACCGGGCATTTCCTCAAGACGACCTGACATTTCACGAAGAGCTTCAGCCCAGCGTGAAGTTGAATCAGCCATCAGCGCCACTGAATATCCCATGTCTCTGAAATATTCCGCAATAGTAATTCCTGTATAAATTGATGCCTCACGGGCTGCAACAGGCATGTCAGATGTGTTGGCAATCAACACTGTACGCTTCATCAGAGATTCACCGGTTCTCGGGTCCTTCAGCTCCGGAAACTCCATCAGTACGTCCGTCATTTCGTTTCCGCGCTCACCGCAGCCTATATACACAACTATTTCCGCATCCGCCCACTTGGCAAGCTGATGCTGCACAACCGTCTTTCCGCTTCCGAATGGCCCCGGTACGGCGGCAACTCCTCCCTTTGAAATAGGGAATAATGTATCTATAACTCTCTGTCCTGTTACAAGCGGTTGCTCCGGAACCATTTTTTCCTTATATGGTCTTCCTTTTCTTACAGGCCATTTTTGCATCATTGTTAAATTAACATCTTCACCGTTGTCTTTCTTTACAACGCACACAGTTTCCTCTACAGTAAAGCTCCCTGCCTTTATATCGGCAATTGTACCGCTTATTCCGTAAGGAACCATGATTTTTTGCTGCACTACTATAGTTTCCTGAACAGTACCGATTATATCACCGGCCTGAACCTTATCTCCAACCTTTGCAACCGGCACAAATTCCCATTTTTTCTCTCTGTTTAGAGAAGGAACACTTATTCCTCTTGCGATATTGGGTCCGGCCACCTTTCTTATTTCTTCCAGCGGACGCTGAATTCCGTCATATATTGTTTCTATGAGTCCCGGCCCCAGCTCAACCGAAAGCTGTGCTCCGGTGGAAACCACCGGTGCGCCCGGTGCCAGTCCCGCTGTTTCCTCATATACCTGAATAGATGCTCTGTCACCGCGCATCTCAATTATCTCGCCAATCAGTCCCTGCTCGCTTACGCGCACAACGTCAAACATATCTGCTTCTTTCATGCCCTCGGCAATTACCAGCGGACCTGATACTTTTACTACTCTACCCTGGCTCATTAATTTAATCACCTGCTTTCATTATTTATAACTAATCATTGTTAAAAAGTATATCAGCACCAACTGCTTTTTCAACAGCTTTTTTAATATTTTCTATTCCTATGCCAGTTGTTCCCTTCATTCCCGGGATAGGAATTATTGCCGGCAGACGCTTCTCATCATATTCATAGATAGTATCCTTAAGCTCACTGTAGAAGTTTTCTGTTATATAAATAATGGCATAATCTTCTTCGGCAATGGATTTAAGCTTGCTTTTTGCATCTTCCGCCGAGGAGCAGTCAAAAACGCTAAGACCTACAGCCTTGAATCCCAGGACACTTTGCTTATCCCCTATAACTCCTATTTTATACATACGTCTCCCTCACCCTTTCTCTGATAAGTTCAGGCGAGATTCCTGCAAGTTTTCCTGCCAGAATGATTCTTGCAATTTTAATCTCATTATCTTTAGCTATTAAATAGCCTGCCAATGGTTCTATACCAAACGGGACATATTTAGCGCTCTTTATGTGGTCAATAATTTTATTATCCAACAGCTTCTCTAAAATTGTATATTTGCCGGTTTCAACTAATGCTTCTGTTCCCGCAAGAAAAATATCCTTAAATCCATATGCAGAAAGCTGTTCGGCAAATTTTTCAAACGGCTCATCATAGCTCTTAATAAACACTTGCTCACTTATTTTCCCGCCATTTAAAAAAACTTTGGTAAAAAAGTCCCAGGATTTATTCATCCTTTTGAGCCTTACATATGTTTTTAAATTAATTGCGTCTATTTGCAGCTTGACATAGTCTATAATAAAATCGCTATGAGTCTGTTCTGCCGAATCAAGCATTTCACTATAACAATATTTATCTAAAATTATATCAATCAGCTGAGGATCGTTTGTTTTGGGAAAAGTCTCTATTATTTCTTTTATAGCCTTTTCCATATTTTCTGTAAGAGCTGAAAAGTCTCTTTCCTTTACGGAATATTTCAGGACTCTTAAATCAATGGAGCCTGTGTCAACAAGAATATCTGAAGCATCAATTCCCAAATATTCCGCTTTCATAATAGCCTTTAAGTTATGGTAATCATACGGAAATAAAAATATGTTGAAACAATCTAACTCCGGAGCTATGGAGGTTATAAAGTCATATGTTTTCTTATGCTCCTCTGCCAGAATATCCTCATAATCAGCACGGCTCGTATCTTCACCACCGTTTCCGTAATTTATGTCTTCCAGAACTCTCAGGGCTTCTTCTATTGTTTTCGCATCTATCATTTTCTCTGCTCTTTCCCGTGTAAGCATATTTTTTTCTACACTTCTGACACGTGCAGTTGAAAACAGATAGTCTGTATCCTTAATCTTTGCCAAAGCCATTCCTCCTTTCAGGCAGGAAAATTATTTGAAAAGTACATTTGCAACTTCATTTGTCAGCTCATCTCTAAGAAATTCCAAAACAGTTTCAAATGTGCTGTTTATTTCAATTGCTCCGCTCTTCATAACAAAGCCGCCGCCGGAATTCACAGTTTCATCACTCAATACAAACTTTCCCTCGCCTAATTTCCCATTGACGGATTCAATCAGTTTTTTCCCTATTTTTTCTTTATCCTGCTTGTTCAGAATTATTTTTCCTTCTTTGTATGGAAGTTTAGCAATTTCATTGGTCAAAAAGTCAATGTACTTATCTTCCGGCATTGATTTAAGCTTGTTCAATGCTTCATCAAAGCTTTTTTTAATCGCATCCTGTTTTGCACCAAGCATCATTTTTCTTCCCTGAAGTTCTGCCGCAGAAATTTTTCTGCTTTTTAGGCTTTCTGCATCCTTGCCTGCATTTTCCGCAACTGCACTCTTAATCGCTTCTGCTTCTTTCTCAGCTTTATCTATTATTTCTTTCTTGCTTTTCTCTGCATTATTTAGGGAAATTTCTGCAATTTGTCTAGCGTCGTTTAAAATATTAGCCGTTATATTTTCAATGCTCATTTCCTCACATCCTTATTTAGAATTTTAGTACATTAATTTTAAATGTTAAATTGAAATTCCATTTATCATAAGGAAGGAAATAAGTAATGCCAATACTGCATATGTTTCAACCATTGCCGCATAAACCATTGCCTTTGCTATTTCTTCAGGTCTTTTTCCAATAAGCATAATACCTGAAGCAGCAACCTTACCCTGGTGGATAGCTGAAATAATACCAACTATTCCTACCGGCAATGATGCCGCAAAGAAGAACCCACCCTGCGCAGCCGTTAAATCTACCATGCCGCCGCCCAGAAGGCCTATTTTATTAAGAACTATAAAAGCTACAAGCAAACCATAAATACCCTGTGTTCCAGGAAGCGCCTGTAAAATCAATGTTGAACCGAACTTCTTGGGGTCCTCTGCAACAACTCCTGCCGCTGCCTGACCTGCTATGCCGACACCTATGGCACTTCCTATACCTGCCAGCGCCGCAACCGAGGCTCCTAAAATTGCTAAAAAGTTACCGTTTGTTAAAATATTCATTTAATTTTCCTCCTTAATAATTTTGTTATATTTTGTTTTCTTAGCTAAGGGATTAAATGCTTCTCCCCCGCCCTCATAAAATTTACCAAAGAACTCTACATATTGTAATCTCGCTGCATGAACGAATGCACCCAATGCATTTATTGCAAAGTTGAAAACATGCCCTATGAGCATGACTACAAAAAACAGTATAAAACCAAAGATGTTTCGCCCGCCCATTGAACCTAATATACTCACAACAGATGAAACAACTCCTGTTGCCAGACCCAGAGCAAGTAGCCTTGAATAGGAAAGAATATCACTTAAGTAGCTCGTAATGTTATACAAGCTCAACACGCCGCTGATAAGCTTGCTTACTATGCCGGTTTTAGATCTTCCCTGAGTCAGTACCAATCCTATTGCAAAAATTATTGTCATCCATGTTCCAATTTTTCCCGAGCCTGGTATTATAGAATTTCCAAAAAGCATCAATGCAATTCCTATAATAAATCCGTACCAGAATCCTATATCAAATACCGCATCAATCTTCTTGCCATCCCTTATAAGTATGTGAGCCTGTATACCCATGCCCACAAACAAATGGATAACTCCAAATATGAATGAGAAAATCAGAAGCGTCATAGGCTGTTCCATAGGATTTATCCAAACAGGTTTCAACGTGAAATCCGAATTAAACAAAAGTTTAGCTGCAGCGGGTACAGCATCGCCAAACCAACTCCCGAACATCACTCCCCAGAATGCAGTGGAAATTCCGCAGTAGAAAAACATTTTAAGCATTTTTTGCATTGTACCTTCTAGCCTGAATTTTTTCAGTACAGCGTAGCACCCAATTGCCATAATAACCCCATATCCTACATCTGCAAGCATGAGACCGAAAAACATACAATAGAAAGGCGCCATGTATGAAGTAGGGTCTATATTTGATGATGAAGGCAGACTGTACAACTCTGTAATAGATTCAAACGGCTGTACAAATGACCCGTTTTGCAGCATTATGGGATACTGTTCGCCTTCCTCAGGCTTTGTTATTTCATTCCAGCATTCAAATTTACTTAAAACATGTTCAACATTTTCTCTGCATTCTTCCGGAACCCATCCTTCAATATAAAATGTTGTATCCGTTTTAAGCATATTGCTTAATATTTTATTTTTATCTCTTTCAATAATCAAATAATCATAAAGTATCTGTATATCTTCTTTCATCGGGACAAAATCTGAAATACTTTTTTCTATATTTATCTTTTCTGTCCCAAGCTCCTTTAATTTGCTTTTGTATGCAGTTACATTTTCTGCAGCAGTTCCTGTCAGCTCTTTAAAAGCAACGTTATTAAAGCCATATTGTTTAAGAATATCATATAATTCTTCTTTTTCCTTTGTTAAACAAATAACAGAAATGTAGTGCTGATCTTTGTCGCTGCTTATGAGGTTTAACAGGCAACTATCCGTTTTTTGCCGCAAATCATCATTAAGCTTCTGAATATCAGCTATATTTGGGACAACGCCCATTAAGACACTAGTATATTTTGTTTCGGAGAGTTCTAAAGGAAGTTCATAGCTTAACCAAGGCGTGATACTTAAGATAGAAGTATCGATTTTGTTTTCTTCTGAAATAATCTCATTCAAGGATTTATTCAGCTCAAGAATCTTAGTTACGTTTTCCTCAGTTTTTCCGTTATTTGCAGTCAGTCTGTCGAATTCCCCCAATGATACTATTCTTCTTGTATAAAATAACGGTTTTTTATTTTTATCGTATTTTTCAAGACTGGTAAGAATTTCACTGATTTTAGATATTTTAACATCATAATTTAAGACTTCCGCCTCATTGCCATCCTTCTTTACGTAGGTAAGCCATTCTGGATCCGCAAGCTTTGTATCCTGTGAACTAATTTCCACAACTCCCAAATCCATTATTTCTTTAATAAGTGAGGATTTTTCCTTGTTAAGGCCAATGATGCTTATTTTGTTCATTTTAACTATCGCCACTGGTCTTCACTATCCTTTCCAGTATGATTGAAGCAGCATAATCCATGTTTTCATCAGCCTTCTTGAGAATACCTTCACATTCTTTTGCAGCCCTTTCAATTATATTGTCATATAAAAGCTGTCCTTCAGATTCAGCATTCTTAAGAAAAACAAGGCCTTCCGATTGAGATTTTTCCCGTGCTTCATCAATTATTTGCTGAGCTTGCGCATTTGCATCGGCAACAACCTGTTTAGCTCGGGAAACAGCCTCCTTCTTAATTACTTCAGCCTTTTCCTCCGCATCTCTTATTGCCTTAATAATTTCAATCGACACTATACCACCACCTTAGTCTTAATTTCAGGAAAACATATTCATTTTCCATATACTCACTATAGAATACATTCTATAATTTGTCAATATAATAACCTTGCCCGAAATTTGATGTAATTATACATGTCAATGTTAATTCCAAACAAATCAAGATATTAATTTAACATCTGCATAGGTAACAAAGTATAATTATTTTAATTTCGTAAAGTTATTGCTTGTAACTTATAGCAATATTTAAATTCCAATAATTTAATATTACTATATAAGTATAATTATAAAACATTTCTTTAACAAGTACGCACTTTTTTGTACCATAGTACCTAAAAAGGTACTTAATTTGTATTTCTTATTCCCATATCATTGTTATTTTTTAAATTAAGTTCCAGATAATCTGCTCCAAATCCATGCATCATTTCGAGCAGCGGAATGATTTTTTCACCAAGCTCCGTCAGCCCGTATTC
>DNNV01000400.1 GCA_003497505.1 Clostridiales bacterium
AAAATACTTGAAAATATCAGCAGCATAGTATATTTCATAATGGAGGGCAACCTTGATATTGTACAGATAGTAACAGATGTCAAAAATAAAATTGACAATTACTATGTGCAGCTTGCAGCAAAATATATTTTAGAGGCAAGCGAATCCGTAATAAGGATGCTGAATAATTTTTTAACCGGCTCAGCAGGTATATTGCTGAGATTTGCGGCAAATATCGGTGCAAGTACTGTCACCATTGTTACGAGCTTCATAATTAATATTTATATGCTTATTGAAAAGGACGATATACTTGCAAGGGGGAAAAGATTTATATATGCTTTTTGTGACAACCGAAACGCCACAAAGATAATTCATATTTTTTCGCTGGCAAATAGAACATTTAAAAGCTTTTTAAATGGGAAGCTGTTGGATTCCATGATTGTGAGCATCATATGCTCATTGGCATTTTTCGTATTTAAAGTACCATATGCGCTGCTTATGGGAACGATTATAGGGACATTCAACTTAATACCTTATTTCGGACCTATAATTGGCTCCGTACCTGTGGTAGCCGTGTCATTTTTTGTGGATGCTCCGAAGGCTTTGACGGCAATGGTAATAATTATAGTTGTTCAGCAGCTGGATGCAAATTTCCTAGATCCTAAAATTGTGGGAGGAAACGTGGGAGTAAGCCCGTTGTGGATTATAGCGTCAGTTACCGTCGGAGGCAATTTGTTCGGGCTACCCGGCATGATACTGGGAGTGCCGACAGTGGTTACGGTTAAGACAATAATAGAAGAGTCGGTTCAGATGCGATTAATGGCAAAGGGCGCAGAGCATATGGATGAAGATAAGCTTCGCACAGGAATAAAAAGCAGAAGATTTAAATTTATGTTAAAAAAATAAATGCAATTAAAAAACCTGCTTAAGCAGGTTTCTTTAAAGGTGATTATTCTTCAATCGACTGAGATCTTGGTCTGCAGCTCTTGCATCCGCCGCCGCCGGCACCGCCCACAGAGTTTTCATCAATCTGTCTTGGGAACAGTCGCGGGAATGTCGGGCAGATATTTGCCTGTTCTGGCGCAAGCTGCACAAAGCCTGTGGAAAGAACACAAAGCTGAACCGGAACCACTATTTTCTTCTCGCAGGATATGCAGAGTGAAACAATGAGGTTAACTGACAGTTCGCCGGTTCTCGGGTCAATAGTAAAGTCTCTCTGAATGCTGTTTGTAGCAAGTCTTATTACGCAGTCAAGGTTACAGAATTCAGTAAATCTTGGCAGGAATGCCGTGTCAAATACTGAAGGTACGCATATTTCAAAGAAATTGGTCAATATTAATGGATTGTGTTCCGGAGCAATTTCAATAACTGCGGATAATGTGATTATGCTTTCTGTATTTGAGTCACATGGTGTTGTAACTAAGTCCATTTCAATTTCAACGCAGCCTGATACCTCTATATTTTGCGTTCCGAATACAGGAGTACCCTGCTCTTCGTTGTCGCAGAACGTTGTGTCAGCCCAAATCAATCTTTGGCTCAATGTGCCGTCAGGGCCGATTACTTTTACATCGCATCCGTCTTCTCTCTTAACAAACTGTCCACCGGACAATGTTGTCATTGGGTTGATCTTTAAATTACATTCATCACTTATGTTATCGGGGTTAAAAAATTTTCTGCATCGGATATCAGCTATTCTTATAATATTTGTTCCGCAGCCTATCCTTGGTTCAAATATTGTGTCGGGAGCTGATTTTAATCCCTGTAAATTAAAAAGTACAGCGTCATAAACTTTTTGTACATATATCGGTTCGGTTACTACATTGCGCAGTGTGCCGTCCCAATCACATCCTGTTTGAGCGGTGCAGCATCTTTCAGCTATCCCGCCATTACCTAAAACTTCATTTCTATCTGAGCATTTCATGCTTATAAAACCTCCTCATAATTACTTATAACTTTACTTTAATATATTCCCTTAAGTAATAGTTGTTACATCAATAAATATTTTTACATTCAAAATTTTATGCTTGTTTGAACGCAGAAGAGCCTTGAATTATATTCGGTGATAGTGTAAAGTATAAATACACATCAATTATTATTTTGGAGGGAATATGAAATTACCGATAGTTACATTTGAATTTGAGAACGGCGATATAGTTAAGGCTGAGCTTTATCCTGAAATAGCACCGAACACCGTGAAAAATTTTATATCATTGATTAACAGTAATTTTTACGACGGACTGACATTTCACAGGGTTATAAAGGGCTTCATGATTCAGGGAGGATGCCCTCAGGGTACCGGTACCGGAGGACCAGGCTATGGAATAAAGGGAGAGTTCTCAGGAAACGGAGTTAAAAATGATTTGAAGCACGACGAGGGAGTATTGTCAATGGCAAGAGCCATGTCACCAAACTCTGCCGGCTCTCAATTTTTTATAATGCACAAGAAATCACCTCATCTTGACGGACAGTACGCTGCCTTTGGTAAGGTAACAGAGGGACTTGGCGTAATAGATAAAATTGCTAATATGAGGACAGACTACAGAGATAAACCCGCAGAAGAAGTAAGATTGAAAAAGGTTACAGTTGACACTTTCGGAGAAACATACGAAGAGCCGGAAAAAATGTAAACAAATATAAACAAAGCAGAGACGTTGTCCATCAAGGGCAGCGTCTCTGCCGTGTAATCAGTATAAGAAGCTTCTTATAGCTATGAGCACCAGAAGTATACCGCTGATTAAGGCTCCAAATTGCCCTAACTCAAACGGTCCTATCTGTATGTCAGCAACTTTTTGGCCTATTTTAACTCCGAGCCATACTGTTATAAAACTGCCTATGGCAGCTGCGAGAGATATGGCTAACGGTGTGTAGCCAAGCAGTCCGGCACTTAAGCCATTCGTCAGTGCATTGGCTGAAAGTGCAGCACCCAATACAAATGCTTCTACTGCTCCGATATGCTGTGATTTGTCGAAATCAGCGCATTCCGGATTTTTTAAAATTGATGATAGCCCTTTTATTTCCTGAAGATTCTTTTCCTCCTCCTGTTGCTTGCGAGGCAATGACAGCCAGATAATTCGAAGACCGATAGCCAGCAGCATAACTACGCTTAAAAATACGGGAAGAATGCCCGGGATTACAGAAGAAATCCACTTTCCGAACAGTATCCCCGAATAACTAAACAAGAAGCATACTGCGGCAATTAATGAGTTTGAAGATACATTAATCTGTATTCTTCTTATGCCGTAAGTAATACCTACTCCTAAATTATCAAGGCTCGATGATAATGCGAAACCAAGAATGAACAGCCAAGTCATAACATCACACTCCGTCATAATAGTCTGAAGTTATTCTATGCATTGATAATGTTAGGTGTTACAATTGCAGCACACTTATGCCCGTTTTCATTCAGAATGAAGTATCTCTTTATATTCTGCAGAAAGAAATACCTTATGTGTAATACATTAGAAACAGACGGTTGTTATTGCGTTTCAAGTTTGTTGACATATGCTTATAGCTGTAATATAGTTATTTAAATAATAATTTTCAGCTGGGTAAAATGTAATATTGATGATGCTAGGACACAAGGGAGGATAATTCATGTTTAACAATACAGCTATACAGGGAAATGCTTTTTTTAGTATGGATTTTAACACAATAAAATATATAAGCAATGGTATATTTTGTGTAAATAAGGAAGGCTATATAGATGAAGTTTATGAGGAAGGGCATAAGGATTATGACTTAGTTAGATTTATGTATTTAAAGAGCGGAAAATTAAGAATACTTTCTGACACGGAAGTCATGCTTCCGGGATTCGTGGATTTACATATTCATGCTTCTCAATGGCCACAAGCAGGTACCGCTTTAGACAGGCCCCTTGAAACATGGCTTGGTGAATATACTTTCCCCTTGGAATCAAGGTTTAAAGATTTAGAATTTGCTAATGAAATATATCGAGATGTGGTTAACACTACACTGACACATGGCACAACTACAGCAATGTATTTTGCCACTGTAGACAGAGATTCGTCCATACTGTTGGCAAGCTTATGCGGAGAATTAGGACAACGCGGGTTGGTTGGAAAGGTTGTAATGGATGATACGAATAGTAATGCAGAGTTCTACAGAGATGCTTCTACGGAGGAAGCCGTTTACGAAACAGAAAAATTTATTAACAAGGTATTAGAAATACAAAATCTATATAAACAGAAGGTTTATCCCGTTGTAACGCCAAGATTTATTCCAAGCTGTACTTCTGAAGCTTTAGCGGGCTTAGGAAGGTTAGCAAAAAATTATGATGTTCATGTACAAACCCACTGCAGCGAAAGTGACTGGGCACACCAATTTGTTAAAGAAAAATACGGTGTGAATGATGCACAGGCATTGGATAATTTTGGATTAATAACAAATAAGACGATTATTGCCCATGCCACATTTTTAGAGCCTGATGATTTAAAGATTATAGCTGATAAAAAAACGACTATAGCACATAGTCCATTGTCGAATGCTTATTTTGCAAATTCTGTATTACCATTTAGAGAATTTAGCAGTAAGGGTGTTAACATAGGAATGGCAACAGATATATCAGGAGGCTACAGCCCGAGCATGTATCAATCTATAAGACAGGCTGTAATATCTTCAAGAATGCTGCAAGAAGGTGTCAATCCTTCGCTGCCGCGTGATGAAAGAGGAAGGGCAGGTTCTTCCATAACCATTAATAATGCTTTTTATTCTGCTACCGTAGCCGGAGGCATAGCATTAAAGTTACCAATCGGAAAGCTTGAAAAAGGCTACTCATTTGATGTACAAATAATAAGCATAGAAAACAATATACCAAGATTTTATGAAGAAAAAAATCCTGAGGATTTACTTCATAAAATACTGCTGTTATCAGAATCATCTAATATAAAAGAAGTCTGGGTTCAAGGATGTAGAGTAAAATAATAAAGACGCAGGACTACCTCGTAACAGAGGAAACGTCTATGCGTCTTTCAATTTTATCGTATTTTATTGTTTAGAAGCTAATCGTAAGAGAGCTCCCGTTTCGGTCTTTTTCAACGGATATGGAGGATTCTATTGTTTCCTTGAGCATCTGCACGTGAGAGATTATTCCCACCAATCTCTTGGAGCCTTTGACTGAGCCTAATATGCCCAATGCATCCTTGATGGAGGAGCTGTCCAGGCTTCCGAAGCCTTCGTCTATAAACATGGTGTCGATTCTTATGCCCCCGGACTGTGCCTGTACCACTGCGGAAAGGCCAAGTGAGAGTGCCAGGGATACAAGGAATTTCTCGCCGCCCGACAATCCGGATACGCTGCGTTTTTCTCCTGAATAAGCATCGAGTACTTCAAGCTCCAATCCAGCCTTTCTTGTTCTGCCGCTTCCCTCAAGAGTCCTGCAAAGCCTGTAACGACCGTCGTGAACATTTTTCAAAAGCCTGTTAGCTTCGGAGGTTACAGAGGTGAGCATTACACCAAGCACATATCGCCTCAGGCTTATGCCTCGGTCTCCGCGCAGCGTTGTACCGAAGCTGAAGTACATATCATATTTTTTGACCATCTCCTGAAGCAATTCCTGCTCTTTCTCAGCTTTGCTTATAATTTTTTCTAACCGCTGTTTTCGGTCGATTCCCAGAGCAGCTTGCTTTTCAAGCTCCGTAATGGTTTTTTCAAATTTATATATGGAGTCTTCATTTGCTTTAATGTCCGGTTTTTCCTTGTTTTCTGTCAATAAAGTGAGCCTCTCCAGATTTCTTGCTACGGAGCCT
>DNNV01000266.1 GCA_003497505.1 Clostridiales bacterium
TATATTTAATAGTTGTTAGAAAACCAAATTTTTTACAACCTGGTTTTCTAACTATAGAGAGTAGTTTGAGAGCTGATTATTTGTCGTCTTCCATTATTTCCTTCAATTTACCCCAAGTTGGTTGGAATAATTTAGGATTCATTAACTGAGGTCCACCCTCTGGAATAATAGGTTTAAATTCCATTTGATCAAGTATTTGAGTCTGCAAATCTATTCCAGGTGCTATTTCAGTTAAAATCATACCTTGTTCAGTTCTTTCGATTACGCATCTTTCAGTTATAAACATAATGCGGTTGCCCTTCTTTAGTGATTGTTCAGCATTGAATGTAAGCTGTGGACATGAGTTAACAAATTTTTTGAATTTACCTTCTTGCTCTATAACAACTTTACCGTCTTCAACCTTGCATTTTAATCCGCTTGCTGTAAATGTTCCAACGAACATTGCGTTTTTAGCAGTTGCAGCAATGTTTGCAAAGCCTCCAACTCCCATTATTTTACCGTTTAATAAACTTGTATTTACGTTTCCGTCTTTGTCTACTTCACTTAATCCAAACACTCCAAAGTCAAGTCCGCCGCCGTCAAAGAAACTGAAGTGGTCTCCTTGATCACAAGATGCTTCTATATTCCAGTGAGCACCAAAATCATTTCCGCCTCCTGGAACACCACCTATACTTCCTGATTCAGAAATCATAGTAATTGTATCTGCGCATCCTTCTTCAGCCATAACATTTCCTGTATATGTAGGTGTACCTATCCCAAAGTTACATTTGTAACCAGGTTTAATTTCCATAGTTAGTCTTCTAAGCATAACTTTTTTCTCATCCAAAGGAATTGACACCATGCTATTTTTTAAAGGAACCCTGACTTCACCTGTAAATGCTCTGTTAAATGAAGTGCCTTGAGTTTGCATTATATCTTCTGGATGTTCTGCAACTACTATGTAATCAACATAAATACTAGGAACCTTAACTAGCTTGGGATTTAAAGAGCCAGCTTTTGCAAGAGATTCAACCTGTACTATTACTATTCCGTTATTTGCTTTAGCAGCTTGTGCTGCAGATAACATTTCTAGGTTTAATGCTTCTTTTTCGCATGTAATATTACCATTTTCATCAGCTGTTGTTCCTCTCATTAAAGCTATATCAACTGGTATCGCCTTATAGAATAAATATTCTTCTCCATTGAAATCAGGAATATATTGAATGTAATCTTCACCTTTTTCTTTTGTCAATTCATTTAGTTTGCCGCCATCATTACGTGGATCTATAAATGTACCAAGGCCTGTTTTTGTAAGTAAACCTGGTGCTTTTCTGCCTTGTTCATGATATAACTGAATCAATGTTCCCAATGGCAAATTCCAAGCCATGATTTTGTTTTCATTAATTAGCTTTATAACAGAAGGTGATGAGCCCGCATGAGATCCAATAAATTTAGTCATCAAACCTTCAGTTGCCCAAGCTATTTCTCCTCTCTCACCTCTGGGACCTTTTCCCCAGTTACCGACTCCTGCGGCATGAGTATGAGTTAAATTTCTTGGATGGCCAGTTTCATCAAAGCTCTTTCTAACTGCAAGAGCTACTTCTTCAGCCCATCCAGCCAAACCAAATGCTGGTGATAAAATAGTCATGTTATCTTGAAATAATTCAGCTGCTTCTTTAGCAGTAATAACTTTTGCCATAATTGCACTCCTTATAATCATATTTTTAAGCATTGCATTTTTGCATAATTCTATTATTAATTAATTGCAATTCACTTTCTCTAAGTTCTTTCTTTAGGACCTTACCGGAACCTGACAATGGAAATTGATCAATAAATTTAACATACCTTGGTATTTTATTTGTAGATAACTTTCCTTTACAAAATTCTTTTATTTCTTTTTCCGTAGATTTACAGTTTTCCTTTAGTCGTATAAATGCCATTATTTCTTCACCTGATACTTCATCTGGCACTCCAACTACACAAACTTCTACTACACCTTTATGATTGCCTATGCAATCTTCAATTTCTTTTGGACTTATATTTTCACCACATCTGATAATAACATCTTTGCATCTGCCTTTAATGCATATGTAGCCATCTTCAGTCAGGCATCCTATATCCCCTGTGTGCATCCAGCCATCACTGTTAATTGATTTGGCACTTTCATCAGGCATATTGTAATAGCCTTGCATTACGTTATATCCTCTGACTAATATTTCTCCTTCTTGTCCGGGCGCTACTTCCTCTTTAGTGTTACAGTCAATTACTTTTATTTCTACACCTGGTATAGCCTTGCCAACACTATTTTCTATTAAATCACTACACTCATTGGCTGCAGCCACACATGGAGATGTTTCAGTAAGACCATATGATAAAATAATATTATCCATACCCATTATATTTTTAATATCATACAATAGTTTAGCTGAACAAGTAGCGCCTGCTACTATACCTGTTCTCAAGGAAGAAATATCATAGTACTCTTCTTGAAGATGTTCTATGGAAGCTATAAACAATGTTGGAACACCTGATAAAACTGTACATTTTTCTTTTTCTATCAATGAAAGTGTTATTTCAGTTTTAAATCTGTTTACCATAACCATAGCGCACCCATTTAAAACTGCAGCCATTGTGCCAGCTATACAGCCAAAGCAATGAAATAAAGGTGCCAAAATACACATAATATCATTTTTTGTTAGTTCCATTAAATCTGACATGGCCTTAGCATTTTCAATTATATTTCTGTGGCTTAGCATTACACCTTTTGGAACACCCGTACTTCCGGAAGTATAAATAATATGAACCACATCATCGATGCTGATTTGATTTTGTCGCTCTATTAAAATTTCGTTGCTTATCTTTCCCCCATCCTTCAATATATCTGACCACATAAAAGTCCCCGGATACTCATCTCCACTTAAAACTATTACATTTTTTAATTTGGGAAATTTTTTTGATCTTAATTTTCCAGGTTCACTTTCACATAATTCAGGGCAAATCCTAAAGAGCAATTCAATATTTTCCGTCCCTTTGGCTCCTACCTGCATTATCAAAGTGTGAGTTTCTGATTGTTTTAATAATTCTTCCATCCGTTTTTGCTTTTCATAAGCATTGAAAGGTACAAATACTCCTCCTGTCTTGCTTATACCAAATTGAGATATAACTACCTCTGGTGAATTGACTGCCCATACTGCTACGTTGTCACCTTTGTTAACACCAATAGATATTAGCCCTTTTGCCAAGTCGTTTATTGATTTCTTGAAATCTTTGTATTTCAAACGCCTGCTTCCTGTGCAATTAATTACTGCTTCTCTTTCTGAAAATCGATCAGCTATTTTATCCACCAATTTTGGCACAGTCAAGTCTATATAGCTTTTTATTAACACTTCTACATATTGATCTGGTTCCTCCGGATTATATATACTTCTTTTTTCCTGTTTAGTAACCTTATCAAATTTCAGAACAATCTTCTTAAATTCTTCTTCAATCCAGGGCATTGGCCACTTTAGTATCCAGGGTTCTGATAGTGTAGTTCCTTCATAATTAAAAATCATTTTATTACCTACTATGCTGCAAGGAATACTGTCAACTTTAAGCACGGTAAATTCAATTTTTCTGTTTTTGTCGACTTCGCTCATGGTCTCACATCCTTTATTGGTTTAAGATTGTTCTTAAGCCATTATTACGCTGTTTCTATTGCTTTTTTGTTCAATTTTCTTACTATGAAAGTTACTATTATTCCTAATATGCACATTGCTGCAGCAATTAAAAATGCATTTGTATAATCGCCATTATTACCAGCTTTTATTGTAGCCGCCATAACAGGTCCTATATATCCTCCCAATGCAAATCCGCCGAACATAAAACCATAATTAACTCCGTTATTTTTTGCGCCAAAGCAGTCAGCTGTAAGTGCAGGGAATACCCCCATAAATCCTCCAAAGCAGAATCCAACAAACATTACTGCTAATAAGAACATTGTAAAGTTTCCGGCTGTAACTAATGTTAATGAGAACATTGCTGCGGCTAAAACTACATACATAATAGGCAATGCATTATATCTTCCGATTTTATCCGATACTGCTCCCCAAGTAATACGACCTGCCATATTGGCAATTGCAACCAAACTTACTGCAAATGCAGCTTGTTCAGCGCTTAAACCAACAACCTCCTGAGCAATTGGTGATGCCTGACTGATTATCATCAAACCTGAAGTTGCACCGATAGTAAGCATTGAGAACAATAAATAAAATAAAGGATCTGCAAGCATTTGTGACCATGTTTTTTCTTTTCCTGTATTTGAAGATACCGCTGTAATTGCAGTAGGCTCCCAACCTTCAGGTTTATACCCTGCAGGTGCTTTCATAATAAATTGTGAACCAACTAATATTACTACTAAGTATGTAATTCCCAATGCCTTAAATGTAAATAATACTCCGTGAGAAGCAATTAAACTTTGTGAAAGAGGTGCTAATAAAACCGGACCAAATCCATAGCCAGCTGTTGCCAATCCTGCAACCAAGCCTCTCTTATCCGGGAAGAATTTAACTGTATTAGCTATTGTACAGCTGTACACCAATCCCATTCCAAAACCGGAAAGTATACCATAACTAAAATATAACCAAGAAAGAGATGTAGTTAAACCTGATAAGAAAATACCTCCGCCAAATACGATTCCACCTGCGAATATAACCCACTTAGGTCCAAACTTATCCTGAATTTTTCCTCCAGTAATCATACAAATTGGGCTAACTGCATTTGAAATTGTAAATGTTAATGCTGTTGCAGCTGCAGACCAGCCAAAAGTTTTAATTAGCGGACCTGCATAAACACTCCACGCGTAACCTGAACCAATGCACAAATTAATTAACAAGCTTGCTCCAAGAACAAACCATCTTTTCTTTTTAAGCTCCATATTAACCTCCATTCGGGTTGTTTTTTTTTTAACAATTAAGATTAAAATATAAAACTAATATACATCTTAGATTCAGATATTAAATTTTTCATCAGCTTTATTAAAATTAAATTCAACCTTAAAGTCTTTGAAATCTTCTTCCTCATGGATTTCATGACTTTGTGCAAGAACTCTAGCGCATGAGGTTTTACAACTAGAAGGACATGTTACACACATGTCATTTTGACCAACTGGCTTAAACCTGCTGTAATTTGTTTCTACTATAACTTTTCCCATTGCCATCCTCTCCTATTTAAAATGTTATGCTTCTACTTCAGAGCTAAAATAAACAGCTTGCCAGTTTCCTGCCATATGTTCTTTATTTGAATCAAATAATTCTTCTACTGAGTTGTAATAATACCTGTTACCACTAAAATACATATTTATTTTGTTTAGCTCTATTACCCATCTATTATTTTCATGCCATACTAGAGTGTCAGTTTGTTTTTTGAAAAACTGATCAACTCCAGATTCTTTCATTTTTATAAAATCTTCTGCTACTGGATCTATATAAAGATCATAAACTCTATTGATTTCCACCTCAAAGACTTTTCCTGTATCAATTCTTTCTCCATACAATTTATTATAATTATGAGAAAGTTTGAGATATTGACCGCTAATTTGAAGAACATGTCCTACAGCATCAAGAACTTCTATTATTATTTCTTCATCAATCTTTTTAGCACGACCTTCTATTTCAAACATATCATCTTCTAAATAGAAATCTAATCTTTTACCGTCTAAAATATTTAAGAGAAACTCTTTGTCCTTTAATCTCATATCAGTCCCTCCTAATATTTATAGTTGATTAATTCCTGGTTTTCATATGCATTACCGATAATTTCAATTTCATCAGCAATATAATCTCCGCCCATCATTATTACTCCATCTGTAGATAAAAGAATAAAACCAGAAATTTCTTCACTCCAAATTACTTGATATATTGTATTTTCCATTTGTACAATATCACCTTCGTAAATTTCAGTTTGATTTTTATCAAACCATCCTGTAGACTGCATAGGGACAAATTGTATTGGATCTTCTTCTCTAAAATCATAAATTTGTAAAACGCCATAAGACAAATAACAATAAATTGTTTTCTTAACATCATCTTTTACGCTTGGCTGCTCAAGATCCTCCGGTGAGTACATTTTTTTAACTTCATCATCCCAAGCTCTAAACTTAAATTCTCTCATAACTACCTCATCTCTCTATCTCTTTTTTACTTAATTTGGATTTTGCGGCAGCTTTAGCAGCTGCCGCAGTAATTTGGTGAATATCATGAAATTTAAGGGTTGACTATTTGTTATTTTGTTGAGCTTTTATTGCTTTTAATACTTTCTCAGGTGTTAAAGGCATTTCTGTAAATCTTATGCCTATTGCATCATATACTGCGTTAAATATAGCTGGTATAGTAGGCTGAATTGGGCCTTCACCCGATTCCTTACCACCATATGGAGCTGATGGATCAAAAGCTTCAACTATACTAGCATCAATCTTAGGCATATCTCTGATTGTTGGCATCTTATAGTCATGAAGTGATGGATTCAGGAATTTTCCATCTGGAGCTATCTGCATTTCTTCATATAATGCCTGACCTAATCCCATTTGGATGGATCCGTGAACCTGACCTTCAACGCTCATTGGGTTAATTGGCTGTCCGCAGTCACCTGCTTCAGTTATTTTAACTACATTAACTTTACCTGTTTCTAAATCTACATCAACTTCAGCAATTTGAGCACTGAAACCAAATGATGGTGAGTGACCAATGTTACCACCTTGTTGTATACCTTTACGTCTTGGAGGAGTAAATTGTCCTGAACAAGTAAGCGGACCGTTTGATTCAATATACATTGTAACTACATCTGTCCATTTTACTTCTTTGTTCTGTCGTTTGCTGCCACGTTCATAGATTGAATAGAAATATCCATCTTTAACTGCTACTTCATCGCCTCTGCATCCCATTAGTGATGCTGCAACAGGGAATAATTCAGCATTAACTCTTTCGGCCGCCTGTCTTATTGCCCAACCTGTAGCAAATGTCAAACGGCTTGCAAATGTTCCAAGGTCAAATGTTGATAATTCTGTATCTCTTGGTATTACTTTAACATCTTCTGTTTTAACTCCAAGAGTTTCAGCAGCCATTTGAGCCATAACCGTGTCAACACCTTGTCCTATGTCAGTGGCGCCACAGAATAATGTAACTCCATTTTCTTCATCTATTTTAATTGTTGCAACTGTATGTGGTTTATAAGAAAGATATAATGTATATGATGTACCGGAAATATAATATCCTCCTGAAAGACCGATACCTTTACCAAAAGGTAACTTGCCGTGTTTTTCTAGGTAACCTGATTTTTCAACAACTTCATCTAAGCATTTTTTATATTCTGTATGAGGTACATACATCATACTCTTTGCTGTGTAACCAGATTCAGCTGCATTTAATTTTCTTATTTCATAAGGACTCATACCAAAATGTTCAGCAGCTTCATCCAATAATTGTTCCATTGCAAATCTAGGCTGCACACCACCAAGTCCACGTTGAGCTCCACAAGTAGGTTTGTTAGTGAACACTCTCTTACCTTCAAATCTTACATTTGGAACCATATATGGAATATGCACCATTGATGCTGTGTAGAACAATACTACGATACCCCATCCTGAGTAAGCTCCTCCATCCATTAAGTTGTTGAAATCTACGGCAGTTATTTTACCATTCTTGTCAAATCCCATTCTAAATTTCATGTAGCATGGGTGACGTCCGTTGTTTGTAGCAAATACTTCGTTTCTTTCATATGTTATTTTAACAGGTCTTCCTAGTTTTCTTGAAAGTATTGAAGAACAGAAGTCCGCTTGTGAAGCAACACCTTTACCTCCGAATCCACCACCAATTAGAGGAACAGTGATTCTTATTTTATTCATAGGCAGTTCAAGAACTTTTGACAACTGTTGATGTGTATAGTGTGGAACCTGGCATGTTGCGTACAAATGCAATTTTCCTGTATTTGGATCAAAGTCAGCTATAGCTGATTGTGGTTCTATAAATGCATGAGTTATATAAGAAGAATAAAACTCTCTTTCAATTACATGGTCAGATTCCTTTAAAGCTTTGTCAGGATCTCCATAAACCTGAGTTCCTTCATAGGCTATGTTATTTGGATGATTTTCATGAATTCTTAAATCATCCCTTTTTACTGATTCTCTTGGGTCAACTATTGCTTCTAATACTTCATATTCAACTTTGATAAGTTCTAAAGCTTTTTCAGCTGTAGCTTCGTCAATTGCCGCTACTGCTGCAACACCTTCACCCCAGTTTCGCACCTTTCCTACTGCCAAAGCATGCTCATTGCAGTTGTGAGGAACTATACCATAAGGAATTGGACAATCTTCTCCGGTAATAACTGCTAAAACTCCGTCAAGCTTTAAAGCTTCGCTATAATCTATGCTTTTAATATTTGCATGAGCGTGTGGACTTCTTAATATTTTACCATAAGTCATTCTTGGTAAAACTAGGTCATCAGTATATTGTACTTTACCTGTTACCTTTGCAGGACCGTCCAGACGTGGGATACTTCTTCCTACTTCAGTAAATTCTCTTTCATATTCTTTATAATTGTTGTATTTGTTTGATACTTCGTACATTTTACCCACTTTTTACACCTCCCCTTGAGAAAGAGCCTTAACGTATGACTCTACTGCTTCTAAGATTAGTACATAACCTGTACAACGGCATAGGTTTCCTTCTAAAGCATGTTTTATATCTTCTTCTGTAGCATTTGGATTTTCATCTATCAAAGCCATTGATGATAAAATCATACCAGGTGAGCAGAAACCGCATTGAACAGCACCATGGTCC
Organism: Clostridiales bacterium; assembly: GCA_003497505.1. Taxonomy (GTDB): domain Bacteria; phylum Bacillota; class Clostridia; order Tissierellales; family Sedimentibacteraceae; genus Sedimentibacter. Next base: position 8,793 of record DNNV01000266.1, read on the forward strand.
AAGAATGATTTTTGTAATGGATGCAATTCACCTGTTTCTTGATTTGCAATTCCCTCTATAGTTGTTATCTTCTTACCTTCACTGCTTACTGCAAGCATTAAGCAAGATAAATGAGCCTTACCGTCAACTAATATTGTACAAGCTCCGCAGTCTCCTTGACCGCAACCTTTTTTAGTTCCGGTAAAACCCAATTGTTTTCTTAAAACATCCACAAGAAGGTCAGTTGGAGATACTAAAACTTCATATATACGATTATTAATATCTAATTTAATAACTTGTTTTTTCATTTTTACGCCTCCTTTGCAGCTTCATAAGCTTCTTTAACGAGTCTGCGTGCTAAAGCGCCTATTACTTCTTTTCTATACTCAGCAGAAGCTCTTACGTCTGATATTGGTTTTGCTTCGCTTTGAGCTGCTTCACCAGCTTTAATAACTAGTTCTTCAGTTAATTTCTTGCCAACCAAAAGAGCAGGAACTGCTTGTGATACTAATGGTCTGATTGCTACTGAACCCATAACTAACTTAACAGATTTAATACTTTCTTTATCTTCTCCCAATTCAATGTTAACTGCCATGTTAGCGCAATCTATTTCCATGGCATTTCTTAATCCAATATGACCATAACGGCATGCTGAATTTTTAACTGGTTCAGGAAGTATAAATTTAGTTAAAATTTCTCCTTCTTTCAAATCATTTCTACGGTTTCCTTGAATGAAATCTTCAATTGTCATTTCTCTTTCACCGTCAACGCTTTCTATTACAACCTTTGCTCCTAAAGCTGATAATGGAGCTGGCGTTTCAGCGGCTGGTGATGAGTGACAGCAGTTACCGCCCATTGTTCCCATAACTCTTACTTGGTTTGAACCAAGCTGACCTACTGCATGAGTTAAAGCTGGATACTTCTTCTGAAGATCTGCATTAAATTCTATATCAGCTAATTTTGTACAAGATAGAATTTCTGCTCCTTTACCTTCTTTGCACTTAATTCCTTTCAATTCTTCCAAATCACTGATATCAATGATTGCATCTGGTTTAATCATTTTTTCCTTCATTTGGATGATTAAATCAGTACCACCAGCTAATACCTTCGCCTTACTACCTTGGCTTTTTACTAGTTCTAATGCTTCTTTCTTACTTTTTGGTTTAAAAAACTCAAATTCATGTAAAATGTTCAATTAAGGCACCTCCTCTATTTTAATAAATTACCAGCTATTATTTTTTGTGGATATTCATTTGCATTTTCAACATTGAATAATCCTCTTAAATCTCTGAAATATCTTTCGATATTTGCTTCTCTGCTGTAACCTGTACCACCATGTACCTGAACAGCGTTAGTTCCTATTTCAAATGCTGCTTTCTGAGCATACATTTTTAAATATGTAGCATTCTCTAAATAGTCTTCACCATCATCAACGCTCGCTGCAGCATCAAATGTAAGTTTGTTTAAAATATGTGTTTTCTCAGCCATTTCAGCTAACATCCATTGAACAGCCTGTAGTTTTGCTATAGGAGAACCAAACTGCACACGTGTTTTAGCATGTTTTACAGATTCTTCTAAAGCTTTTTTTCCTAATCCTACTGCTGTTGCTCCAAATGCTATGTCAACTCTTGCCTGTATATCGCCTGCAATTTTTAAGCCTTCGCCTTCATTTCCTAGAAGCTCAGCTGTAGTATTATTAAATTCTAACTCAGCTGTTGGGAAAGATCTTAATCCAAGTTTATCAATAGATTTTGAAACCTTTATATTAGAAGCATTTACTATAAATGCTGAAAGACCATTTAATCCATCTGCTTCACTTGACTGTGCTATCACTACGTATACGTCAGCGGCACCACCGTTTGCAACATATGTTTTTTTACCTGTTAAAGTATAAGCATCACCTTTTTTAACTGCTACAACTTTATTTTCGCCTGCCGCTAATGATGCACCAACTTCAGCGTAAGCATATCCACCAAGCTTAGCGCCCTTAACCATGTCAGGTAAATATTTATTCTTTTGATTTTCTGTACCATATTTTAATATAGTTTGCTCTGCCATAACCAAATGTGCTATAGCAATAGCAGCAGCTGAACCATTAGCATAGCCAAGTGCTTCTGCCATATCTGAAACACTTACAAAGTCTACTTCCTCTCCACCATATTGACTTGGTATTGTCAATCCAAAGAAATTTTTATCAGCCATTTTTTTGATAATTTCTTTAGGAAATCTAGCATTTCTATCATCTTCAAATGCAATTGGTTCTAAAGTTGTTCTTGCAAAACCTTCAAATCCCTTAATAAATAATCGTCTTTGTTCACTTAACTCCATTATCATTTTCACACCTCCTACCTTTCTACTTTTTCAACAATGCACCTGATATAACAAGTCTTTGTACTTGGTTTGTTCCTTCATATATTGAAAGAATTCTTGCATCTCTCCAAATTTTTTCAATTGGCGAATCTTTTGTATATCCATAAGTCCCCATTATTTCCATAGCTACATTTGCTACTGTCATTGCCATTTCAGTTGCAAATAGTT
>DNNV01000345.1 GCA_003497505.1 Clostridiales bacterium
GTACAGGACCTATATTCGGACCTATTCAGGGTATATTATTCGGACCTGTGGCATTTATAACTATTCCAATAGGATGCGTTATAGCTGGTTCAATGCACGACTATTTCTCAGGAATGATTTCCATGAGAAACGGCGGAGCGCAAATGCCTAAATTAATAAGAAAATATCTCGGAAATAAAGTTATTAAAGCGTATAACTTCTTCCTGTGGATATTAATGTTCCTGGTAGGAGTTGTTTTCGTATACACACCTGGAGACCTGATAGTTACACAGGTTCTTTCACAGGAAGCTGCAGTTTCAAATCCTACTGTATGGATAGTTTACGGATTGATATTCCTTTACTACCTGGTAGCTACTCTGTTCCCGATAGATGCAATAATAGGAAGAATATATCCTATATTTGGAGGGTTTTTAATTCTTTCAGCAGTGGGAATTTTTGCCGGAGTTATGCTTGACGGAGGTGCAAACCTTACGAACCTTTCATTCTCAGGAATGTTCAGCCAGCACCCGCAGAAGTTACCGTTCATCCCTGTATTCTTCATTACGGTTGCATGCGGTATAATGTCAGGATTCCATGCAACGCAGGCTACCTTGATTTCCAGAACTATTAAGAGTGAAAAAGAAGGAAGAACTACATTCTTTAACATGATGCTTGTTGAGGGATTCATAGCAATGTGCTGGGCGGCAGGAGCTATGGTATTGTTCGGAAGAGGAACTGACATGACTACGGCGCCAACTATAATGGTTGGATTGGTTTCAAAAACTTTCCTTGGACCAATAGGCGGTATGATAGCAATCATAGGAGTTATAGTACTTCCTATAACATCAGGAGACACAGCGTTCAGATCATTGAGACTTATGGTTGCAGAGCAGTTTAATATCGACCAGAAGGTATCGAGAAACAGAATTATAACAACAGCATGTCTGTTTGTACCGGCTGTATTCGTATTGTACTATGCTAAGTCAAGCCCACAGGGATTCAACATCCTTTGGAGATACTTTGCATTTACAAATCAGTTTGTAGCTACATTTGCCTTGGCAACAATATCTGTTTATCTGTATATAACAGGAAAGAACTACCTGGTTTCATTGATTCCTGGAGTATTCTATTTCTTTGTTACATTAAGCTTTATATTCCACGCGCCTATCGGATTGAATCTCGACAAGCTCGTTGGAATGGAAGGAAGCTACACGGCATCATATGCGCTTGCAGCACTGTTCTGTGTAGGTTATGTGTTGTTTGTAAGAAAGCACAGCACTACACAAAAAGATCAGATTTTAAACAACGTAATATCATAGCATATAATTCTTAAGAGCCGCGCAGCGGCTCTTTTATTATGTCATGCCTTTTTCCGTGGCTAATCGGAGTGCTATTTACAAATTTCTCATTATTTGATACAATCAATAATCAGAAACAAAAATAATCATCAGTTGGTGCTTTATGCAAAGAATAAGAAATATATTGTTTAACAGGGTAGTGCTTGTATCTCTTTCTATTTTGATGCAGCTTTTTACGCTGATAGTTATGGTAGTCAAATTCAGCAATTACTTTTTTTGGTTTGACATGCTTTTTACTGCCATAAGCATATTGGCTGTACTATACATATTAAACAGCAGGAGCGACCCTGCTTATAAAGTTGCGTGGATAATACCCATAATGATTTTTCCGGTTTTTGGAGGATTATTTTATCTGATGGTGGGAGGAACGGGGCTAACAAGCAAAATGAAAACAAGCATGTCGCAGATTACTGATAAAATGAAGGAGTTTATGAATCAGAATCCGGAAACGGTCAATATGCTTAAGGAAGAAAACAGCGTCGCGTATAATCAATGTAAGTATATTGAGAAATATACCCTTTGCCCTGTGTATAACAATTCGCATACCGAGTTTCTGCCCTCGGGGGAAGAATTTTTCAACCGGCTTTTAAATGAATTAAAAAGTGCGGAAAAATTTATCTTTCTTGAATTTTTCATAATAGAAGAAGGTGTTATGTGGAATTCGATACTTGAAATATTAAAGGAAAAGGCTGCAAAGGGAGTTGATGTGCGACTGATTTATGATGATGTTGGATGCATGTTTAAGCTGCCTTTCAGATACAATAAGCAAATGGAGGCATACGGAATTAAATGCTGTGTTTTCAATCCTTTTATTCCTGTGCTTTCCTTCCGCCTCAATAACAGAGACCACAGAAAGATCGTGGTTATAGACGGGAAAACCGGATTTACCGGAGGGTCAAATATTGCGGATGAATATATTAATGAACGCGAAAAATTTGGCCATTGGAGAGACTGCGCAATTAAAATACAGGGAGATGCAGTTTGGAGCCTTACTGTCATGTTCTTGTCCATGTGGACTTTTTTGAAGAAAACAAAAGAGGATTACAGTAGATTTGTTTCTCCGGAAGTGGAAGACAAATGTAATTGCCACGGCTTTGTGCAGCCATTTGATGACAGTCCCATGGATGATGAGCACGTGAGCGAGGCAGTGTATTTAAACCTTATTAATCAGGCGGAAAATTATATTTATATTGAAACACCATACCTCATAGCGGACAATAAAATGATGGTGGCATTATGCCTGGCAGCTAAGAGAGGTGTGGATGTGAGAATACTCACTCCGAACATTCCTGATAAAAAATATGCGTTTGCGGTAACTCAGTCAAGCTACGAGGAACTGCTGGAGGCCGGGGTTTCGATTTATCAATATACACCGGGCTTCAATCACGGAAAGACATTTGTGGTTGATGACAGATATGCGGTTGTGGGGACCATAAATCTTGATTACAGAAGTCTTTACCTTCATTTTGAATGCGGTGTATGGATGTATAGAACAAGCAGTGTTGAGCAGGTTAAGAAAAGCACTCTGAAGGCATTGGAGGCAAGCGAAAAAATAACATTGGAAAAAGTAAGAAGCATATCGCAGGTGAAAAAGATAATAAGAACTATTCTTAAAATATTTGCACCTCTCATGTAATATATTGTAAAGAAGGAAATAAAAATGGA
>DNNV01000071.1 GCA_003497505.1 Clostridiales bacterium
TCTTCCGATCTTTGTTCATAATCATAATTATTTTCAAGCAACAGTTTTTTATCTATTTTTAATTCCAAACCTAAGCCGCGGCTTAATTCTTCAACAGAGCTTAGGCAATCGCTGCAGCTGTTGTGAATATTGTTAGGATCTACAATATTGTAGATGGATGAACCGATTATTTCCGATTCGTATTGATGCACTGCCAGATAATTGTTATAGGCACTGCTGTTTTCCACATTTAAATTTAAATGTGCATTTTCACAGAATATAAGTTCTTTTAATATTTGGTGCATATCATCAATTGAACCTATTATTTTTAAAAGAACCATTTTTTCAATAGCCATCCAAAGCCTCCTCCCTACCTATATGTTAAATGCTAAATATTCTTTTAGCTTCTCTTTAGGAACATTGTACTGAATTCCCTCGGTTATTGATGTTAAATCATTGACAATTATGTCCAACAAATAAACAAACGATATAGCCGTTCCTACGTTGTTGTATTTTTTAGTTTTGATATAATCAAACATATAATAATCTATTACAACGTTAATATCCATTTCGGCATCGTTTAAATTTTTGAAAAGGTCGTACTTCAGAAAATCCTGAACCATACCTTTAAAATCATCTATCGACTGAGAATAGCATAATTTTTTCAATTTGCTATAGTCGATTTTTTTACCGCCTTCAAGGCTGTAAATAAATATTTCCTCAGATGATATGCTGTAATACTTTAATGCTCTGAAAATCCATTGAATATTCAACAGATCTATCTTGAAGCCTATTATTTCTTTGGCAGCGTTTCTATCTTCCTTGTCCAGTTTTTCAGCTCTGTCAAAAAGAGACCTGTAGTATGCCATATACAATTTCATTTCAATGTGAAAATCTCTTTTTAAAGCATCTTCCTTGGTCAGGTTGTTTAGCCCGCTGTAATAGGCAGTGCCCTTGAGCTTCTTCGATAGCTGATCAATACTTGTGGCAGTCAGTAAATCGTCAAAATCTAAGGTTTCAAATAATTCCGAATGTATAAATCTGTCCTTTATACCATCCAGTGACTCTTCTCTTGATAATTTTCTGATAATTAAGCTTAAATCATTGATTTCCTCTTCCATTAAAAAAGTCTTCAGAAATTCTTTATAGTCACCGGAAAAATAATGGAGCAAATTTTCCACTTCAATCCGTCTGAATTTGCCTAATATTGTTTCAAGATTTACTCTTTGGCTTTCGCTGCTGTCAGCATCCTTAAACGCCTTTGCAAACTCCACATTGTTTTTTAAAAGATCGGCAAGCTGCTCAACAGAACTGCATTCAATGAACTTATTCCAATCGCCTTTGCTCAGAATGCGCCCTTTTTTTGTTGCAATCTTCGTATTTACAGCATAAAATGCCATGTTAGGGTTCATATTAACCCTCCAATACAAATAACTTGTTAAATATTTTTTGAATTAATTCATTCTCTGCTTTTGAATAGTCTTTATCTATTGAAGCAGATATTTTTTGTATTTGTTCCTTGTGAGACTTTTCTGTCTCAATGATAAAAGCATCTGTTTCTTCGGCTATGGTTTGCGCTTTGTTTTTTGCAGACGTAAGCTTTTCATCCCGATAGGCTGATATCATATTTTCGAAGTCCTGCTTTTTATTGAATAAGATTTGTTCATTCTTTGTCTTATTCTCAAAGGCCAGAGTATCGATTTCTATAATTTGTTCAATTATATCTTTCAAATAGTCCTTCACTCCTTGTCTGTTTTTTTACATTACTTTTCATTATATCACTCTTTAAAAGTCAATTCAAATTATCAAAATGCGCAATTTGCGACAATTGAAGTTTTAATATGTTGAAAACCGTTTCGATTGTATATTTGCTCCTCATATCTCTATATTGCTCACCTTTGCTTTAGAATATACTTTTTCTGATATTTATAAGCATTAAATTATTTTTGTTTATAATTATTATTTCCAACATATCTCTGCGTACAAAAAACTCCATGAAATTTATAGTCATGGAGTTTCTTATTTATTTTCTTAATCTCTTACAAATAGTTTACAATGTACTCGTTAGAAAATACCAAGTCCGAAGAAGTCGTCTATCTGTCCCAGCAATACAAATGCTATTGCAATAGGAACGATGTACTTGAAGCAAATTTCCCAGAATGCATAAGCTTTCATTTTCAGTCCGGAAGCCTCAACTTCTTCTTTAATAGAATCAGTTTTAAGCACCCAACCAATCAATACTGACATTAATATTGCACCAAGCGGCATAAATACACCCTCAGAAATCATATCGTAGAAATCTAACCAGCAGTCGAATGCCATTCTTACTTCGCTCATTCCAAATATTGTGGCGGGAATATCTATTGCAGCACCGCCTGCAACGCCTGCTCCAAGTCCGTCAAGACATACAGGTATTCCAACTAAAAATATAATTGCGCCCACAATTAAAGTATGCTTTTTACGATTTGGAACTGCACCTTTTTGAACGTCTCTGTCAATAAAGAAGGCAGTACAAACTTCAAGAAGCGAAATAGCTGAAGTAATAGCTGCGATAAACACAAGAAAGTAAAACATAAATCCGAACAGATTTCCTACAAATCCGCCCATTCCTACGCTGAATACCTGATGTAGTGTAACGAACAGAAGTCCAGGGCCTGCTCCAAATGAAATGCCCTCAACACCCTGAGACATAAATGCACCAACAGCAGGCATTACTGCAAGACCTGCACACAATGCAAATATTGTATCGGCAACAGGTATTATAATTGCATTTTTCTCGAGGTCTTCGCTCTTGCTTAGGTAGGAGCCGTATGTAATCATACATCCCATGCCAAGTGAAAGCGAGAAGAACATCTGTCCAGCAGCAGTTTTTAGAACCTTCATGAAACCTATTTCACTGAATGCCGCAAAGTTTGGTGCAAACATAAATGCAACGCCTGTTGAAGCGCCTTCCAATGTGAGGCTTCTGATTATAACTATGGCAAGCATTACGAACAATGCCGGCATTGCTACTTTTGTAAACTTTTCAATACCGCTTGAAATTCCGCCCATAACTATAATAATTGTGAGTATCATGAAAAGCGCATGATATGCGAGGTTCATTCCGCCATTAACAATAAATGATCCGAAGAACGCGCCGCTTCCCATTCCTCCGAAACCGGAGCCATTACTGAAGATTTCCATAAGGAATCCAAATGCATAGCGCAGTGTGTAACCGCCCAATACACTGTAAAATGATAGAATTAAAAATCCAGAAAGAAAACCTAACCATCCTACCCAAGCAAATTTCTTGCTTAAAAGTCTGTAAGTGCCTATAACACCCAAACCTGTTTTGCGGCCTAACGCTAACTCTCCCAGCATAATTGCAACACCGACAAAAGCAACCAATACCAGGTACACGATAAGGAAAGCAAAGCCTCCGCTTGCCCCCATCTTATATGGGAATCCCCAAATGTTACCCAGTCCGACTGCCGAACCAATTGCTGCCATTAAGAAACCAAAATTGCTGCCCCATTGACCTCTGTTGTTTGTTTCTTTTTCCATCATTACACCTACCCTTCGATTAATAAAATAAAATGCCTTAACAATTTTGGGCGATACGTTAATCCCATAAGCCCGAAACACTTTAGAAACTTATTATGCAAACGTAATCCCACATATTATTGTAATACATATATTTAGCTTTGTAAACAAGAAAATTTTAAAGTTTGTATAATTAATTATTTAACAATTTATTGAAATTTCAACACCAAAGCGGTATGCCCTTGTTTTTGCTTATATAATGTATTAATAATTAATATTTGCAAAACCGCATTTTATGATAAAAAAAGAAAGATT
>DNNV01000344.1 GCA_003497505.1 Clostridiales bacterium
CGGGGACAGTTATTGTGGCTTTGAGCTCCACGGCTCCGTCGGTAATACGAGATATGTATCCTAACTGCCGGGAAGCGGGAATAAGCCTTCTGGATTCGCCTGTCAGCGGAGGAGAGGCAGGAGCCGTTGCCGGTACGCTGGCTATAATGTGCGGAGGAGAAAAGCATGTATTTGACGAGGTCGAGCCATTGCTTCACCACATAGGCAAGACGGCAACGTACATGGGAGGAACCGGGTGCGGTGCTGTGGCAAAGTTGGCGAACAATATGATAGTGGGCTGCAACATAGGGGCTGTGGGAGAAGCATTAGCATTTGCCGTAAAGGCGGGACTGGACCCAATGACGCTGTACAACGCCATCAAGGACGGATTTGCCGGAAGTGCTGTGCTGGATTCAAAGGCACCTAAAATAATTAGCCGCAATTTTGAAGCAAGCGCAAGAATTGCCGTTCATCAGAAGGATTTAAAAAATGCCGTTGATTTGGCAGATGAGCTCAACATCGAGATACCCATGTCCAGGATGATATTTGATTATATGAATGAAATGGAGTCAGATGGCATGGTTAATGAAGACCACTGTGCAATTGCCAAAGTGTACGAAAAGAGAATGGGTGTTGAAATAAAATAATTATCCTGACTATGTATTAATTGTTCTGAAATTATACAATTTTAGTATAGAGGAATGAATAGATGTCGACAAAAACATGCAAAATTTTGCATTAATTGACTTCCGAGATGCTTTAGTGTATAATAATTAAACAAATTTCAAGATATTGAATACCAGGAGTGATTTTATGATAAAAACATTGCCAAAAACCTATGAAGATTATGTTGTAAACGGCTGGACAAGATGTGAAAATTCAAAGACGGATATGGGGAGCAATATGTGCTTCTTCAATATATCTGTATTTGACCTTAACACTCTTTTGACAGAAAACGTGGATTTGATACTTCATTCGGAAAATGTGATGAAAAGTATCGACGAGTACATGGATTCATTCATATCTGTTCTTTTGATAGATAAGGACGGATATATTCTGATGGAAAAGAAGAATAAGGATGCTCTGACTGACTCTGACATAAACCTGCCGGTGGGTGGAAGATTTACCGAAAGATTCAACGGCAATACGGCTATGAGCACATCAATTGTTGAGAACAAGCCAATATGCTTGGCAGGCGAGGAGCATTACTGTAGAGTTTACTATGATTATTCAACATTGAGCGCTCCTATTTACTTCAACGGAGAAATTATAGGACTGCTTGCAGCCATAGGCAGGAAATCAAAGGATATAAAAAACACATTAGGAATGATGGCGGCAGCTGCAAAGGCAATAAGCATAGAATATGAAGCTGACAGAACAAATAAGCAGATAATCGAAAAAAATAAATGTGAAAGCGCCATAGTTGACACTATGACCGACGGCGTTCTGACAGTTGACAAGGATGGCTTCGTAACCTTTATGAATCAGGTGGGGGCTGAAATATTGTGCGTTAACAGAGAAAGCTCTATTGGAAGGCATATATCAGACGTTGTTGATTTTAAGCCTGTTATTCTCGATGTTCTTAAGACGGGGAAGGGCTATATTGATAAGGAATTTTTAATAACCAAAAAAACAGGCGAAAAAATTCACTTCATCAAGACGGCAGTGCCTATAAAGGATGAAAAAGGCAACATAGTTACGGTTGTGGATACTTTCAGAAAAATAAAGCGTGTCAACAAGCTTCTTAATGAATTAAACGGAGCATATGCAAATTTCAACTTCAGTGATATTATCGGCTCGAGCATTAAAATACAGGATTGTTTGAGCAAGGCAAAGGCAGCCTCAGGAAGTGTGTCAAATGTGCTGATTACCGGAGAAAGCGGAACGGGAAAGGAGCTTGTCGCTCATTCCATTCACAGCAGCAGCGATAGGAATAATCAGCCATTTGTTTCAATTAACTGCGGTGCCATACCCAGAGAGCTTCTTGAATCGGAGCTGTTCGGATATGAGCCCGGCTCATTTACAGGAGCTTCCAACAAGGGAAGAATGGGTAAATTTGAGCTGGCGGACGGCGGAACCATTTTCCTTGACGAAATAGGCGAAATGCCCATGGATATGCAGGTGAAACTGTTGAGGGTAATACAGGACAGAAAGCTGACCAGAATAGGTGGGAATCATGTATTTGACCTGGATGTAAGAGTTATTGCCGCAACGAATAAGGATTTGTTCGAGCAGTGTAAAAACGGAAGATTCAGAGAGGACCTGTATTACAGAATCAATGTGCTGCATGTGAATCTGCCGCCGTTGAGGGAAAGAAAAGAAGATATAACCGAGCTGATTCATTACTTCATAAATAAGCTCAATGTTAAGATGAACAAGGATATCATGGATATTTCGCAGGCGGCCATGGCAAAGATTATGAGCTACAGCTGGCCCGGCAACATACGAGAGCTGGAAAATACTGTTGAGAGAGCGGTTAATCTCTGCAATGGAGGCATAATCGGCGAGGAAGACATATTTATTGAAAACCTCAGAGAAGAAAGCCATACTTATTCAACAGATGCGGAGGGCAGACATAAAAATATGGACATTGTTTCCGAAAACGAGATAGAGCCTCTTGAGGATGTTGAAAAAAGAGCCATTGAAAGAGCGCTGAATATTTCCGGAGGAAATATAACTATTACTGCCAATTTGCTAAAGGTTACACGAAACACCATATATAATAAAATGAAAAAATACAATCTGTCAGGCGAATAGCCTAAGATATGTGCTAAAAAAATAAGCAGTGTTTATATTTTGAGCAATGAACTGCTCAAAAAATAAACAATCAATAACCATGCAATTTATTATCTTGGCAGATTATTGTGCATTATTTATGACAATTAATTAACTATATTCAAATAAAGAGGTTTTAAAAATTGTCATAAAAATTGGCACGCCAATTGCATGTACTAATCTGAAAAAAACAATTTATTCTAGGAGGAATATTTATAATGAAAAAGATAATATCACTTATCTTAGTAGCAGTAATGATATTAAGTATCGGTTTAACAGGATGCTCTAACAGCGGAAAAGGCGGAGAGCAGGGCGGACAGCCGACAGACAAGAAAGTGACTTTAAAATTCAGTACAACAACAGCAGACACATCAACATGGACTCTTGGAGCAAAAAAGTTTGCTGAAATAATCGGAGAAAAATCAAACGGAAGAATTGAAGTAAAGGTATATCCAAATGACCAGCTGTCAGGCGGAAACCAAAGTAAAGGTATTGAAATGCTTATGTCAG
>DNNV01000093.1:0-329 GCA_003497505.1 Clostridiales bacterium
TGACGAGGTGGTTGAATGGTTCAATAAAATAGGAGATGATAAGTTTCTTATTTCATGCAACGCTGATATTGACGATATGTTTGAGCTGTTCGGATTTGAGCCTGACGATGAGCTGGATGTTACCACAGTAAACGGATTTATTACAACTCTATTTGAAGAAATTCCGGAGGTTGGAGGGCGAATTGTCTACAAGGATTTAGACATTACAGTAACTAAGGCGGAAGCAAAAAGAGTTCTGGAAATACAGGTTGAAAGAATAGACAAAGAAAGAATTATTATGGTGTAATTAATAGATATATTTAAAATGGAGCAAACATACTATATAGTAT
>DNNV01000093.1:558-3037 GCA_003497505.1 Clostridiales bacterium
AACATACTATATAGTATGTTTGCTTTTTGCTTGCCCTAACCCTATTTTTTCGACCGACAGGGAGAGAAAAACAGCGGTAGGCCAGCCGCAACGATTATGACTTGACCCAATTTCTTCGAACGATAGGGAGAAAGAAATTGCAGGTAAGTCAAACGCGATGAGTTCCAGATTTGCATGAGCGAAAGCGAATAAGCAAATATGTGAACGAAACTGCGCCTCCCAAAGTATGCGACCATAGGGAGCAGATACTTTGGTGAGTGAGACTGTGATTCGATAATAATTATTTTTAAGAGGTTTCTAATGAAAAAAATCTGGATTATTTTAATAGGTCTCGGACTTATTTTTTCGTTTATAAACAACAGACCTGAAACTGTAGCAAATGTTTTGTTTTATGATTTGCAGAAATCCGTGGAACTGATTTTAAGCCTGCTTCCCGTAATGGCTTTTTGGACCGGACTGATGGCAATAGTGGAGAAATCGGGAATATTGAACAAGCTGTCACTTGCTATTAAGCCTGTGGTTGGATATCTTTTTAAAGAGGTGCAGGATGATAGCAAAGCGGTAAATGCCATAATAATGACCCTAGCTGCAAACATGTTAGGTATAGGAAATTCGGCAACGGCATTCGGAATTAAGGCAATGCACGAAATGCAGCTTTCAAACAGAGATAAAAGTACAGCGACCAATGCGATGTGCATGTTTATAATCATAAATGTTTCATCAATACAGCTGATTCCGATGAATATTATTAAGCTTCGCGCGGACTCCGGAGCTGCTGTACCGGGGGATATTATGCTGCCAACTATTGTGGCAACCGCTATTTCAACTGCAGCAGCAATAGTCGGGGCAAAATATTTTGAAAGGAAGGAAAGAAGATGAATGTGTCTGATTTGATTCTTCCTGCAATTATTGGAGGGATATTGTTTTACGGAATGGTTAAAAATGTTGACATATATGCGGTGTTTGTGGAGGGAGCGGCTGAAGGTGCAAAGACAGCTCTGAAGATATTTCCATATATATTAGCAGTTATTTTTGCAATAAATCTGTTTGTTCAATCAGGTGCAGAAAAATTTATAGTAAGCTTGCTGATGCCGATTACTTCAATAGTGGGATTTCCGCCGGAGCTTTTGTCTCTCGCAATAGTAAAGCCACTTTCAGGCGGAGGTTCATTAGGGGTATTTCAAACAATACTTCAAAATTATGGGCCGGATTCATATATCGGAAGGAGTGCTTCAATTCTCATGGGGTCGTCAGAAACAATATTCTATACAGTGGCTGTTTATTTCGGAGCTGTAGGCATAAAAAATATAAGGCATACGGTTAAAGTTGGCTTGCTTGTGTACGGCCTGTCAATTTTTATATCGCTTGCAGTATGCAGTTTAATGATGTGATGCTTCGTTCTGCCAGAATGAAAAAACACCAAAGAACAGCAGTATATCGCCTATGCTGATTGTTTTGGAAAACGGATAGGGAGGCGGAAGGGTTATAATGTCACATAAAAACTTGAATTTTGTATCTTCTGTTAAAAGTGAATGGATTAAATCCTGTCCTGTCTGAAGATATAATTTTTTTGCCTCAGTATTTGCCAGAATATCTGATACAAGAACAGGCATTTTAAAATCGTTTGAAGCAATGGCGATGAAGTTCAGAATTGTTCCAATAAGAAAGAGCTTCATATATGGCTTCTTTATATTTAACAATGTCACAATGAATATTGCAGAATAAATCAGCCAGTTAAGAGACAAAATTCTCAACATGTTGCTTTCATTGAAGTTTTTATATAAAAATTCAGCAGTAATTTCCATTACTGCTGCTATTATTAATATCTGATAACCTTTTATTTCTATGTTAATATCTCTTATACTAATCTTTTTCTTGCGAAACAACAACACTATTATTGAAATTACAGATGTAATTATTATTTCCGGAAGCATATTTCACCTATTCTGATAAATTATAATATGTATTTCTTAAAGCTATTATCGAATCGTCAATTATATCAGGATTAAATTGTGTTCCTGCATTTTTTTTCATTTCGCTTAATGCATCCTCCAGGCTCAAAGAATGTCTGTAGGGCCTGTTGGTAGTCATTGCATCAAATGAATCGGCTATGGTAAGTATGGAGGTTTCCAAAGGTATGTTGTTATGGCTAAGTCCGTCAGGATATCCTTTACCGTCATTTCTTTCGTGATGGTGGCGTATAATATCGGAGATATTAGCTAGATAGCTTAAATCAGCAACAATTGTTGCTCCGATTTCAGTGTGAGACTTAATTGCTTCAAACTCCTCATCCTTTAATTGTCCCGTCTTATTCAATATACTTTTATCAATTCCTATTTTCCCTATATCGTGCAGCAAAGCAGCACTTTTTATTACGTCAATTTTACCTTGGGGAAGCCCAAGCTGTTTTGCAATTGCTTCAGAATATGCACTTACACGCAGGGAATGCCCGCTGGTGTAAGGGTCACTGGCTTCGATT
>DNNV01000388.1:0-3904 GCA_003497505.1 Clostridiales bacterium
ATAACCCAGATATTTGACAAATTCATTATAATATATTATCATCAGCAAATAAAATCAAAAATATTTGGAGAAAACATGAAACTAATACACGTAAAGGACAACACATACTGTATAGATGCAGGGATGTCATATATACCGCTTTATAAGCTTAATGAAAAAGACATTATCCTGCTTGATACTGGGGCTATAGATGAAAAGGAAATATTAGAGGAAGTATTTGAGCAAAATAATTTAAATGTTAAGGGAATTATCTGCAGCCACGGTCACCCGGACCATGTGGGAAACAATCAATATTTAAAGCAAAAATACAAATGCCCCATAGCCATGCCCGCATTTGAAGCTCATATATACAGCTCTGCCATGAATATGAAGGTATTATACGGCAATATAACACTTACAGATATTGAAAAATACTATGGATACCTGATATTTGAAACAGACGAATGCATATCAGTCAATCAGAATAAAATAAACTTATGCGGCGCCGAATTTAAAATTACGCATACACCGGGGCACAGTGCATCGCACATATGCATAACCACACCGGATGACGTATGCTACCTAGCTGATGCCATCATAGGCTATGAGCTTATGGAAGCTGCCAAGATACCATTTGACTTCGTCCTGCTTGAAGGTATAAAAAGCAGAGAAAAGCTAAGAAGTCTCACTTGCAGCAAATATATAGCAACTCACAAGGGCATATATGACAACATAGACAAATTGATAACAGACAATATCGAATTCTATAAATATAGAGCTGAAAAGATCTGTGAACTCATAACAGAAAAAATGACGGTGGACGAAATAATGCAGCAAGTCCTCAAGGCATTCGAAATAAGAATTGACAGTGTGTACAAGTTTGAAATAATACGCCGAATGCTGAATGCGTTCATAGACTACCTGTACGAAACAGGAAGGCTTCGTATTTTTATAGAGGATGGCCTGCTTAAGTATGAGAGGATAGAGTACAGTATTGATTAAATCTGAGATTAATCATATAACTGTCTATTTAAAATAATAAAGTACAACTATTCTATATGTGTCATTAAGAGATGTATGTTTTTACGATGATATGCATACAGCGGAAATTAATTGGGGGTAAAAAATGAGGGTATCAACACGGCTAGAAGATATAACAAAAATAAACAATATGGACGCAATCGTTAATGCGGCCAATAACTCACTGCTTGGAGGCGGAGGGGTTGACGGTGCCATACATAGAGCTGCGGGGCCGAGGTTGCTGGAAGAATGCAGAGGTCTGAACGGATGTGAGACAGGTGAGGCTAAAATAACGAAAGCATACAATCTGCCGTGCTCATATGTTATTCATACTGTTGGACCGGTGTGGAACAGGGGGATGAGCGGAGAGGAAAAGCTGCTCGCCTCATGCTATTATAATTCATTGAGGCTGGCTGTTGAAAACGGAATAAGGAAAATAGCCTTCCCTTCTATTTCTACAGGAGTATACGGATACCCTGTGGAGATGGCAGCAAATGTGGCAGTAAGTACAGTTGTAAATCACATGAATGAGTTCAAAAATGAAATAGACGAGATAATCTGGGTTTTGTTCGATGAAAAAACCAAGGCGGCATATGACAGGGAGCTGAGCAGGTTCAGGCTTAACTGTTAATTTTTCGAGAAAGGAATATACAATGAAGCGTAAACCAATAGTTGCAATAATGTACGATTTTGATAAAACTCTTTCACCCAAGGATATGCAGGAGTACGGGTTCATCAGCGGGTTGGGTATGAACTCGGAGGATTTTTGGGAAAGAAGCAAAAAGAATATGATGAATCATCATATGGACCAGATACTTGCATACATGCTTACAATCCTGCAGGAGGCAGAAGGCAGGATGCTTCTCACAAGAAATATTTTCAATGAGTTGGGCAGAGATGTGAAGCTTTTTGAGGGAATCACCACATGGTTCAAAAGAGTAAACAAGTACGGTGAAAAGTTAGGCGTTGAGGTTGAGCATTACATAATTTCGTCAGGTCTCAAGGAAATAATTGAGGGTACGGAAATTGCAGGAGAATTTAAGGAAATATATGCTGCTGAATACTGCTACAGCGATAAAAATATTCCAATATGGCCGGCTATGGCAGTAAATTATACCAGCAAGACACAGTTTTTGTTCAGGATTAACAAGGGTGTACTTGATGTTACTGAGCACAACGGATTGAATGAATTTACTCCTGAGGATAAACGAAGAGTTCCTTTCAGAAATATGATTTATATAGGTGACGGGCTCACGGATGTTCCGTGCATGAAGCTTGTAAAGAGTAACGGAGGTCATTCAATAGCAGTTTATTCAGAAGACAGAAATATTGCAGACAGCATGCTCATGCAGGGAAGAGTGGATTTCGCCGTAAGGGCGGACTATTCTGAGAGCAGTGAAATGGAGGAAACTGTATTTGCTGTGCTTGACCAGATAAGTGCTGTCAACAGAACCATGGGATTACATCTTGCTCATAAAAGTGCAGCCGAATGTGGGGCTGAGGAAAGACAAAGGAAAATATGGGCCGAAAAACAGCAGCAATAGAAAAAGTTTCTATAACAGGTTGCAAATAAGGCAGAAACGTAGTATGATAAATTTTATACACAGAGGAATAGAGGAGAGGTACAGTTATGTCAAACAACACTTTTAGCGGACTTGAAATGCTCAAGATAGCTATGCTTATGGAAGAAGAGGGCTACAACCTTTATAAAACCGGAGCTGAAAACACTTCAGGAAAAACAAAGGAGTTTTTATTGGCAGCTTCAGGTCAGGAATTTCACCATAAGGAAAAATTTGCGAAGCTTTACAATGAGCTTGCTGCAAGCAAAGAAGATGAATCTGAGTATCTTTATGATGACCAGGTATCAGGTTATCTGAGAGCTATGATTGAAAATCAGGTTTTTAATAAAAATGAAGATCTTACAGATGCCTTTAAGGATTTAAAATCAGCAGCAAAGAAATCTCTTGAAACTGAAGAGCTTACAGTGAAGGTTTACACCGAAATGTACAAGGGAGTAACCGGAGAAGCCGAAAAAGAAATAATGGCAAGAATAATAGAAGAAGAAAAGCAGCACGTGGAATATTTCCGTAATTTGCTGGGCGAAATTGAATAATAAATATGAACTGTTACGTTATGCGTAGCAGTTTTTTCTTGATTTTAATCTTGTGATTTGCTATCATAAGCTTGAAATAACAATGAAACTCAACAAAATTTATATAATTAGAGGAGTATGTATGCCTGCATTAAGATTAAAAGCAATAGATGCGAAAGAAGCGTCAACTGTCAGTAAGGAGCTTGTGGACGAGCTTCAAGCTCTTATTCAGTGTCCCAGAGATTATTTCAGCATTGAGGTGGTGCAGTCAAAATTCATCATGGATGGAATGTTCGTGGAAGGTCCTGCAATGGTGGATGTAATGTGGTTTGACAGAGGCCAGGATGTACAGGACAAAGCGGCGAAAATAATTACAAAGCACATAAATTCTATAGGCTATAAAAGCGTGGATGTAATATTTCATCCTCTTGATGCAAAGAAATATTATGAGAATGGGGAGCATTTTTAGAAACAGAATGTAAGGGAGCTCATTTTCATAGAAATGAGCTCCCTTAAAATTTATTTAAAACTTATCGTAATATATTTTCTCAGACGGAATGTCTTTGTTGAGCAATGCTTCAACGATTGAGTCTATCATTGCAGGGCTTCCGCACAGGTATGCGGAATAATTTTCACCCTTTTCTATATATTTATCAATGGCTGAAGGCACACGTCCTCTTTCGCCAGTCCACTCCTGTGAATCCTCCCTTGATAATGTGGGAACAAATTTGAAGTCCTTGAGCTTTTCCTCAAATCCCTTTATTTTATCCAAAAGGAACAAGTCAGATATTGTCTTCGCTCCAAAGAAGAATA
>DNNV01000388.1:4051-5310 GCA_003497505.1 Clostridiales bacterium
TTTCTTTCTATATTGTTGTCTGCCATGTATTGCAGGATTGAAACTATTGGAGCCATTCCCGTTCCGGCCCCTGCTAATACAATGGGACCTCCGTCATCATCGTGGTAGTAAAAATCTCCATATGGTCCGTTCAGGTGTGCTTCGTCGCCCTCCCTCAGGTGCTGATGCACATAGGTGGTGGCAATACCTCCGGTGTAGCCTATGAGCAGCTCCACTGCGTGCTTGTCATTTGCGGAGGAGGCAATTGAGTATGCCCTGTAAACCTCTTCTTCATTTCCTTCATATGCGGGAGCCTTAAGCTGCATGTACTGACCGGGCTTGAAGCTGATTTCGTCGCTGCCGAAGCTGAAGCGCAGCAGCTTTATGGTTGAGGTCAGCTGCTCCATTTTTTCCACTACTACGGCATATTCCTTTACGTTGAATAATTCCTCCGGTATTTCTATCTTTATATTCTGCTTAACCTTGCACTGGCAGGAAAGTCTTACACCGCCGTTCAGCTCATCGCTTGAAAGCAGCGGTTTTTCTGTTGCAAGTACAGGCCCTCCTCCGTCTATAACCTTGACCTTACAGTAGCCACAGGAGCCCTTGCCGCCGCATGCGGAGGGTATAAATATACTTTCAGACCTGAGAGTGTCCAGCAGACTGCTTCCTCCACGCACTGTATATTGCTTGTCTCCATTTATGGTCATGGTAACTTCTCCGTAGTTGCCTATGGTTCTGTCGGACAGTGTCAGCAGAGCCGCCAGTACAGCCGTGATGCAGGTAACAACAAGTATTGTAGTCAATATGGTATTCATTGCTTCCTCCTATTGTATCTGTACCATGCCGCTGAAGCCTATGAAGGCAAGTGCCATAATACCTGTGATAATAAGTGTGATGGGGGTACCTCTGAGTCCCGCCGGTATGGACTTTTCATTGAGTCTCGACCTGATTCCTGCCATTGCCGTTATTGCAAGAGCCCATCCGAGGCCTGAGCCCACGGAATATCCCACAGTCTGCATAAAATTATACTGTCTCGTTACCATGAACAAAGCGACACCGAAAATTGCGCAGTTTACGGTTATCAGCGGAAGAAAAATCCCCAGAGAGTAGTATAGACTGGGCAGGTAACGCTCCAGAACCATCTCCAGAAGCTGCACGAAGGCGGCTATAACAAGTATGAATATTATGTACATTAGATATTCAAGGTTGAAGGGTACCAGTATGCTCCAATACACGATATAATTTAGTATTGTTGTTATGGAGATCGGAAGAGCGTG
>DNNV01000022.1 GCA_003497505.1 Clostridiales bacterium
TCCACCTCTTTTTCTGTATCAGCAACCAGCAGGTATCCGCTCTGTTTAAAGTCAACATCTCTGTCATATTCTAATATTTCATTGGCATTTTCAAAAAATTCTATGCTTTTTTTTGCGATTTTGCAGTTCATTTCAGTTCCCCACTGCATTCTCACTCCGGCTCCGCATCTGCCTGTTGATCCGCTGCAAATATAATTTTTTTCAAGCACGACAATATTTTTTACGCCTTTTTTTGCAAGGTTGTATGCAATTGAGCAGCCTGATATTCCTCCGCCTATAATTACAACTTCAGCACTATTCCTCATGCTTTCTGCCCTCCTCAGCAATCAATCCCAGTTTTACGCCCACTACGGGAGGCCTTGTAGTCTGAAATTTTATATCTTTTAAATTCTGACCTGTGGCAATTGCGATTTCCCTCATAATCATCTGTCCGCATGTTTTCCCCTGACACGGGCCCATACCTGACCTTGTAATTCGTTTTATTTCATCATATGTTACATAACCTTCTGCAATGAGTTCCCTGATTTGCTTCAGAGTAACATCAGAGCATCTGCATATAATAGTATTCTCGTCCATTTATGCCTCCACCTTTATATTTCTTAAATCGTACAGATATTTCCTTTCTGCTTCTACCGTAATAACAGGTGTTCTGTCAAAGGATTTCGGATTCAGAACATTTACCACCTTCACATCTGCAATGTGTCTGCCTTCTCTGTCCAGCCCTTTAACCACGTCTCCTGCTTTCGGAAGCGGAATAAATTCATATGGTATTCTTATCTGAATGTCTTCCTCCGACTTTGAACCGTCAACAATCATTATTGCAAGGCCGGGACATTTGCTCAGGCATATGGCGCAGCCAGTGCAGTTATCTGAATTTAAAGCAGGGATATTGTTTATATCCTCACCCACCTTTATTGCGTCGAACCTGCATGCCGTCTGGCACGGATTGCACGGTATCTCCTTGTAGCATTCAACAACAGCCACAGGACCTTTATTTATTCTTTCTATAGGAGGAAACTTCTCCATTATCATTTCCCTGCTGGGTATTCCGGTTTTCTCAAACATGGCAACCTCCCGCTGTAACAATCTGTTCTATTCCGGCAAGTATATGCTTGCCCACAGGACCTGAACGCAAATCGTCAAGCTCTTTAACATAGTCAATTTTTCTTTCTTCATAATTATCAGGCACATACCCGATTTTAGCAGCAGCACAAATGCCTGCCAGATATCCCTCCACCATGGCCGCGCTCGCTTCTTCAACTCCAGTCGAATCTCCCGCTGCAAATACATTTTCAACCGTTGTCTCGTAATTTTCATTTCTTACCGGAACAAATCCGCTGAGCTGAGGAATATATTTCATTTCGCAGCCCCTCATTGCAAGAAGCTCATTCAGAGGCGTAAGTCCTACAGATATGCACATCACATCCACGTAAAATTCCTTTTCGGTTCCTTCAATAGGTTGAAATCTTTCGTCCACCTGGCATATAACGGCCTTTTCCAGGCAATCTTCACCAACAGCCTCTTTAACAGTGTGGGATGTC
This sequence comes from Clostridiales bacterium, assembly GCA_003497505.1. Taxonomy (GTDB): domain Bacteria; phylum Bacillota; class Clostridia; order Tissierellales; family Sedimentibacteraceae; genus Sedimentibacter. The sequence continues at coordinate 1,542 of DNNV01000022.1, forward strand.
AAAATAGGTACCCCCATCCTTCTTATTTTGGAAGCATGAACGAGATATCCTCCTATTTTTGGAGCCGCATCAAGTATGGCAGCCACTTCCACACCCGCTTGCATGAGCTGGTAGCTAACAATTAGCCCTATATTTCCTGCCCCCACCATAAGAACCCTGTTGCCGGGCTTAACGCCATGAACATTCATCAATGTCTGCACCGCGCCTGCTCCGTAGATGCCTGGCAGGTCGTTGTTAGGAAATGCCAATGCCTTTTCAAATGCTCCCGTGGCCACAATCACTGCCTTGGGTCTAATTTTGTAATAATTGTCTTCCTTGTGAAGAACAGAAATAACCCCGTCTTCGAACATTCCCACTACCGTGGTCTCAGTAAGTATTTCAACCTTTTCCTTGTAGTTCTTCAGCTTATCAAGTAGAATTTCGGTAATATCAATCCCTCTTGTGGATGCATATTGCTTTTCTGAGCCGAAAAACATATGAGTTTGCTTTACAAGCTGCCCGCCCAGTGTTTTATTTCTTTCAATTACCAAGACCTTCGCCCCGCTTTCTGCTGCACTTACGGCTGCACACAGCCCTGCAGGACCTCCACCTATAATAACTAGTTCTGCTTCTCTCATATTATCACACCCTTGCCTTCCTGAGTTTCTACTACCATTCCTTCTTCAAGGTCTGTTACACAGGTCTTCACATTTGCAACTCCGTTTACAGTCATCAGACACGATGAACAGTTACCTATGGCGCAGTAAAAGCCTCTTGGTCTGTGAAGAAACAGGCTTCTGCCCAACACCTTGACTCCTGCAGCATGCAAGGCAGCTGCAATCGTTTCGCCTTTATATCCTTCTACCTCTTCACCATTAAATATAAAGCTGATTTTTGTATCCTTATTGAAATCGAGAATAGGATGATTTTCAATTCTCATATTTGTCTCTCCCTTTTTAAATTTTATAATATAATTAAAGCAATAACCGTGCAATTATAAATATCTACTGCACCTCTTCTTTTTCCCCAAAAAATCACTTGACAAATAATATACTATCCTCAGATGTCAAT
>DNNV01000151.1:0-2680 GCA_003497505.1 Clostridiales bacterium
CTATTTCTTTCTTCGTCTCTACCTTCAAGCAATTCTTCTAAGCAATCAAAAACACAGTCACAGTCGCATCTTCTTCTGTTTCTTTCTCTTTCTCTATTACCCATAAATCTCACCTTCTTTACTAAGGACAAACTTGCTAGTATTATATTCTGCAGCTAAAAAGGTGTGACTATTTGTCCTGTTTCCTCAAAAAGCTAGGGAATTGTTCAAACTCCGCCTCGACTTGATACCTATTCCCTACACAGTGTCACAGATATTATGTACAAGCATATTATAAAATAGATTCGTAATGAATCACTTGATTAGAAACTACCTTCTTGCTTGAATCCCCGGGTGCAATGCTCGGGGATTTTTTCTGTCCATAAAATTCTTCCAATAGCGCCATGTATTACCCTTCCGTGCCTAAAAAGACCGCAACTCTCTGTATATATGGGGAGCTTAATAAAATAGTTTTTCTCCAGGGTATGTGCCTTGTAAGAATTGCAGACCGTAAAATAAAACTAAATTCGAGTATTGCCCGGAGATTTTTTGGTTGCCGTCAAAAAACAAGTAAGGCAGAGCGGCTACCACATAAAATCCAAGATGAGGGCTAACCATATTATTTGGTCGCCCTCATTTTTTTTATACAGCCAGCTCTTGTAATGATTCAGTAACTTACTGTTCGTAAGAAGTGGCTATGATATTACATGCTTGTATCTTATTTTATTAAAACATTTTGAATATTAATTAAAAGAGCCTTGGACCAAAAAGTCTACGGAATAAAAACCTACGTCTAAAACGACGACGGAAGCCGAAGCTTGCTCCTGAACTTAATCCATCATCATGTTTATTTTCGGAACGCATAGATATCACCTCTTTTATAGAAATGTGGCAAAAGCTATAGAGTTTTCACCCCTCCTAAGCATTGATACCATGAGGTAGGTATATTAGCATTATATACTAATTGTTATTTTGTGTTACTTCATGATCTCCTGCAAACTCCGCATCGACTCGATGCCTATTCAGATAGGATGTCACAGATATTATGTACAAGCATAAGATAGCAAAGTCAAAAATTTAATTTATTTCTTTTTGCACTTTATTTTATTTTTATTCTGAATACAAATTTTAAAAGCTTGATAGTTACCTGTTTTTCATGCAATTCACATATTTTAGTATAATAATTGTAACCGTTATAAATTTGTGCACAAAATTAAATGCCTTGTATTAAATTAACACATAAATTTATCCTGAATATAATAAATAAAAACGAAATTGTGTCAAGGAGGTAATTATGGAGAATTTCAGACATGAAAATATGGAAACTGACGAAAATATAAATATGCAATGCAACTGTGACAGAAGGTCACCTCAGCCTCCGTGTGTTGTTGAGAAGGAAATAGAGGCCTGTGTCGGCGGGATTGATTCGTCTTTGCTGTTTTTCTTTTTGATACTGGTTGCCATAGTATGTCAGAGCGATTGTGATATAAGCATGGACACACTACTTTGGTTCTTCCTGCTTTTAGTTGTAATTTGCAAAAGATGTTGGTAAAACAAAAAAAGACTGCCTGGGTTACCAGGCAGCTTCTTTACCGTCATCCATCAATTCGATTTCCAGCTTGTCAAAATCAATTTCGTCCATGAAATCCTGAGGATAAAAAGTCACATACTTGAATTGTGAAAACTCAAGCTCATGCTTTTTAAGCCATACAGGTACGCTGATATCAAGCTTCTGACACAGCTCTTTCAGACATCTATCTCTTTTTTCCGCCGGAGATATATCTTCCTTGTTTTTAACCACAATAGAATTTACTATACGATTTTTGCTGATTTTTTTTGCCCAGAGTCTATACATGTGTCACCAACTATTTCAGTATTGGGGTGTTATCATAAAATCCTTGAATAACCATCCGCCGTAATTTATTTTAGCACCTTTTATTGTTTTTTCCAAGTCCTCGGATACAATAATATCAATTCCGTCAATGTTGTACACCTTGTCATCTTTAGATTGTCTCGCCGAGACAATTCTGTAAGTAAAACCGCTTCAGCCCGCCGGGAATTTGGCAAGCATGATTGGTACATTATGCTCCTGCATAAGAGTCAACTGATGCTTAGCTTTATCGGTAATGCTTATATTCATACAATGCTCCTTAATTGAATGTTGGTACAACTTCAAATCCTTTTCTGAAAACTCCGTTTGCATAATTGATTTCAGCGCCCTTGATTGCGCCTTCTAATTCATCTGATACAATTAAATCAAAACCTTCAACATTGTAGACCTTATCTTTTTCTGATTGTTTCTCCGAAACAATGCCCAATTCGGCACCACATCAGGAATAGCCTGTTATTTTCAGTTTAATAGGTACCTCGTTAACTTTGTATTCTTTCATTTTTTCTTTTGCGCTGTCAGTTAATTTAAAATTCATGTTTTTTTCCTCCATCGTTGTTATATTGCCACTATAAGGCATTTTCATGTCTAAGTCAGTGACTGTGTCACATTATTTTAACCCCGATTGAGCCGCATATGCTTAGCATAATATTATTAAATTGTTAAATATTCAATAAAATATTTTTGACCTCATTTTTATTTTCAGATGATATATGAAGTTTCTCGACAATTTCAACGGGTCTGTTTTTAATAATATATATGGAGTCTGATAATGTAACGGCCTCATCAACATCATGAGTAATGAACAATACT
>DNNV01000151.1:2878-5629 GCA_003497505.1 Clostridiales bacterium
TAAACATGGAAATCATTTCGTTTTTCAATTTTAAATCAAGACCCTTGAAGGGTTCATCCAAAATCAAAAAATTAGAGGGATAAGCAAATGCCCGGGCCAGTGAAACCCTCTGGCACATTCCTCCGCTTAAGGCTTTGGGAAGGTAATCCTCATAACCTGTCAATTCTACCATATTAATGTAGTTATTAATGATATTTACCCGTTTTTCATTGTCATAAACATTTTTAAGCACGAAATCAATGTTCTGGTAAACACTGTACCATTCAAGGAGTCTGGGCTCCTGAAACACGTATGAATATAAAGCATTTTCGGCACATCGTATTTCTCCGCCTTCAACGAGAAGAAGGCCGGCTGCAACGTTGGCTATTGTGGTTTTCCCCACGCCTGAAGGACCGAAAAGGCATGTGATTTCATTTTCTTTGAATTCAATGCTAAAATTTTTTAAAATTTCAAGATTATCAAATTTTTTGGTCACATTAATCAAACTAATCATAATTCCTCGATTTAAACAGTTTTTTCAGTGCATTTTCGAAAATATAGCTTAAAAAAATAATTATTGCGGTCCATGCGAACAGGTCTGGTATTTCCAGATAAACCTTTGAGTCATACAAATATCTGCCTATGGAATACTTGGGGAGGCTCAATATTTCTGCTGCGGATGTAACCTTCCAGCCTATACCCAGGGCGGATATCATGGATGCCTTGATGTATGGAAGAGCAGAATAAAAATAAACTGATTTTATTATCTGTATTTTTTTTATGTTATAAATTCTGCACATCTGAAGAAGCTTTATGTCTGCTGATTTTATTCCGCTTACGGTATTTGTCCATATTATGGGATAGCACATGAGGAATGCCACAAAAATCGGGACATTTGTATCTCTGAACCACATAATTGCAATAATGATTATGGACATTACAGGCACGGTGCGTATGGTTCCTATTAAGGGGCTGAATAAATCGTGCATGAATTCGCTTGTTCCGCACATATATCCGGTTATAACACCAGCTGCACATGAAATAATAAAGCCCGCAAGGGTTCTGTAGGTGCTGTATGCAATGGTTACATATGTATTTCTTTCTTTCAGCAAATCAATTAGAGCCTGAAAGACAGCATAAGGAGAAGGGAGGTAAATCTCCCGATTAATAATCAGAGATAATATCTCCCATGCAGCAATCCAAAATAGTATTATATATATTTTTCTGTTTTTACCTTTCAAAATAAAACGTATCATCTGGCATAGCTCCTCCTACGGAAGCGGGGTTAGAATCAAACAGAACCTTGTAGAAGCTGTTGAGATTTGCTTTTGCTTCCTGTGCTGGTACAAATGAGATTCCGCAGAAAGGAATAGCTTTTTCCACCAATGCCGCACTTGGCATTATTTCATTTTTTTCAACCATTATCGAGGCATCCTTTGGGTTTTCCAGAACCCATTTCACCGATTTCTCATACTGATTAAGGAAATCTTCAATAAATTCCTTATTGTTTTCGGCAAATTCCTTATTTACAACTATACATCCCGTGAACAGCTGACTTGCATCACCGGAGGCTGTCTTCCATGCTTCGTTCAGGTCAACAAGCATTTTTACGTTGCTGTTTTTCATCATTACCTGTGTAACAAATGGCTGAGGAAGAAGGGCAACCTTAGTATCCTCGGCTATTACAGACTGCGCCAGAGTTGCGTGGTCTGCGGAATAGTCAAGCTCCACACTGCTGTCAAGTCCGCCTTGCTTTAAAATATAGTTCATGGCAAAATCCGGCGTGGATCCCTTTCCGCTCATGCCCACAGTCCTTCCGTCCAAATCGGCTATGGATGCAATCTCGTCCGTTCCAACTATGTACAGGTTTCCTATTGTATTGACTGCCATGAGCTGAATCTTACCGCCTGTCTTGTTGTACAGTACGGAAGCCAGGTTTATGGGCACAGAAGAAATCTGTATATCACCGTTTATGATTTTTGCCGCCAGAGCATCCGGAGCGCTCTCCGCAACATATTCAACATTGTATTGCTGGTTGTTTAGAGCCTTTTCATCAATCATTTTTATCATTCCAATTGATGTGGGGCCTTTCAGTCCCGCTATTGTAACATTTACGGCAGCCTTTTCTTCATTTATAGGCTCCTGGTGTTCGACGGGCTTTTGCTCTTCCTGTTTTGGGATTTCTACATTGTTCTGGCATCCTGCTGCCATTGCAATAATTAAAATTATTGCTGTCAATAGACATATTTTTTTCATACTTCCTCCAAATTTTTATTTTTTTGATAATGCACTCTTAACACTCAATCCTTTTAATTTTCCTAACTTACCTGTGAGTGCACCTATTTCGTCTGTGGTTCCGTCCACAATCAGTGATATTACATTCAATCCACGCTCCCTATAGGGTACACCCATTCTTCCTACAATAATATTTCCATATTGATGGAGAATATCGTTCACCTCAGTTACGCAGTCCTGGTCCTCAATTACAATTCCAATCACACCGATTCTCTTATCCATAACATCTCCTCAAATCTCAGTCACATTCACCAATTTATCCGCTCCCGATGGTCGCATAAATTGGGAATGTGTTGTGTCTTACTTATCTCAGGGTCTTTTTTACTTATTTTACTTCGGCTGAGACTTCACGTATCTGAGGTGGCGCAGTCACATTCACCAATTTATCCGCTCCCGATGGTCGCATAAATTGGGAATGTGTTGCGGTTGACCTACCGCCATTTTTTTCTCCTTACAGTCGAAAAAATGGGGTTAGGG
>DNNV01000091.1:0-1362 GCA_003497505.1 Clostridiales bacterium
ATCGTTTAATCATGTTCTTAAGAACGGCTCCGGAAATATAAAGAGGAAAATATCTGAAGTTTTCGGAGATATCATGAGCGAGAAGGACATAAAAGGCCTTGCTGCTCTCATCTATTATCCGGAACAGAAACTGGAAATCATTCATAAGCAGGAAGAAGATATTGAAGAATGGTACAAAGTAACCATTTACAGACTTATTGTGGTCAGCAGAAAGGCAGCTTTCAAGTATACGCGTATGAAAGTAAGGAAGGCATTGCCTGCTGAATTTGCATACATAATAGAAGAACTTATGCATAAGGGTACAGAAGAATATGACAAAGAAGAGTATTACAGCGAAATTATCAATTCGATTATAAAGGTTGGGAGAGCGGATGAATTTATAATCTCCATGTCAAAGCTGATTCAGAGACTTGTCATAGACCGGCTGCATATTGTTGGAGATATATTTGATAGAGGACCGGGAGCAGATAAGGTTATGGATACCCTTATGAATTACCATTCGGTGGATATACAGTGGGGAAATCATGATGTGCTTTGGATGGGTGCTGCAGCTGGAAGTGAGGCATGCATTGCCACAGTTATACGCATATGCACCAGATATGCAAACCTGGATACAATCGAAGACGGCTACGGAATAAATATGCTCCCGCTTGCCACCTTTGCACTGGAGTTTTACGGAGAAGATGATTGCTCTAAATTCAAACCAAAAATTGAGACAGATATTGTTTATAGCGATAATGATCTTAAGCTCATAGCAAAAATGCATAAGGCTATTTCCATAATACAGTTCAAGCTTGAGGGCGAAATAATCAAACGTCGTCCGCATTTTCGCATGGACGACAGGCTTCTGTTAGATAAAATAAATTACGAAGATGGTACAATCGACTGGTATGGGAAGACATTCAAACTGAATGACAGAAAATTCCCCACAATCGACCCGGAAGCCCCATACAGGCTGACAAAGGAAGAAAGAGAATTGGTTGAAAAACTTAAGTTTTCATTCTTAAATAGTGAAAAGCTTCAGAAGCATGTAAGATTTCTTTTATCAAACGGCAGTATGTATTTAAAGTTCAATTCAAATCTTCTGTATCATGGGTGCATTCCCGTAAATGAAGACGGGACATTTAAAAAGGTTGTAATCGGCTCGTCGGGAAAGGCATACAGCGGCAAAGCATATTTTGACAGATTGGAAATTCTCGTGAGAGAAGGATATTTTCATGAGAATAGCCCTGAAGGAAAGCTATACGGCATGGATATGACCTGGTATTTATGGACAGGCACAGATTCGCCGCTTTTCGGCAAGGACAAGATGACTACTTTCGAAAGGTATTTTATAGATGATGAAATAACCCATAAGGAGCG
>DNNV01000091.1:1543-5721 GCA_003497505.1 Clostridiales bacterium
ACCCATAAGGAGCGAAAAAGCCCATACTTCAAAATGGAAGACAGTGAAAAAATGTGCAGGCTTATATTTGAAGAATTCGGGCTTAACCCGGATACCTCGCACATAATTAACGGTCATGTTCCTGTTAAGAGCAAGAGTGGTGAAAGCCCTATAAAAGCAAACGGAAAACTCATAGTAATTGATGGTGGATTTTCAAGAGCATATCAGGGCACTACGGGAATTGCGGGATATACTCTAATTTATAATTCATACGGACTTCTGCTGGTATCCCATGATCCATTTGAATCTGCACAAAAAGCGATTGAAGAGGAAAAGGACATACATTCGACAACCATGGTTTTAGAAAAAGAGGTTGAAAGAAAAAGGGTGGGAGATACAGACAATGGCGAACAGCTTAAGGAGCAGATTAAGGATTTGCAGATGCTTTTGGATGCATACAGAATAGGATTGATAAAAGAGCAAATTTAAAATATACTGAAATAAATATACGGAGGTACAATATGGAATTTTACAGTGTTTTGCAGCAGCTTGATAATAATAGAGAGAATATCGTGCTCACATATCTGACAGGTGAGAATACGGGAGCCAAGCTGATTCTTTCAGACAACGAGAAAGCTTATTTTTCTGAAGGCGTTGAGTGGGATGAAGTTATTAACCTTATTCCTGAAAATAAAAAAAGTCAGATAGTGCTTCTGAATGGCGAAAAAATATTCGTTGAATTTTTAAGCCAAAAATACAATGTAGTTGTTTGCGGTGCAGGTCATATTTCAATTCCAATTATCAAAATATGCAAACTGCTTGATTTGCCTGTAACCGTTATTGATGACCGCATGACTTTTACAAACAATGCATCTGCCGCAGGAGCAGACAGGGTTATTTATGAACCTTTCGAGGATGCGCTGGATAAAATACAGGGCGACAGCGGGACATTTTTTATCATAGTAACCAGAGGACACAGATACGACCAGATGTGTCTTGAAAAAATAATAAAAAAAGAAAATGCATACATAGGTATGATTGGAAGCAAGCTCCGTGTTGCAAAGGTTCTGGACTATCTTGAGGAAAATGGAACTCCAAGAGAGGACTTAAATAAAGTATTCACACCCATAGGTTTGAAAATAGGCGCTGAGACACCGGCTGAAATTGCAGTTGCAATTATGGCTGAAATAATTCAGGTTAAAAATAAGAATATGATAAGAAGTACATATGATGATGAAATTTTAGAAGGAATTTTTGACGATAAATATGCATCTACACCTAAGGCTGTTGTAACTATTGTGTCAAGAAAGGGCTCATCGCCCAGAGATGTGGGTACAAAGATGATAGTTCTGAAGGACGGGACTATGATAGGCACAATAGGCGGAGGATGCGTTGAAGCAGATTTGAGATTCAGAGCATTCAACGCTATTGACAGCAAAAAAAGCGAATTGATAAAAGTGGATATGACAGGAGTAACAGCAGAGGAAGACGGAATGGTGTGTGGTGGAGTAATAGAAATTTTTGTTGATCCTGTGATGTAATGGAGATGTGTAATGTCATCAGAAAAATTTTATTATTCATCTTCAGATGGGAAGACTGAAATCCACGCTGTGAAATGGCTGCCGAAGCATGAGGTTAAGGCTGTTCTTCAAATATCTCACGGTATGCTTGAGCATATTGAAAGATATGATGACTTTGCATCCTTCATGGCTGAGCAGGGCGTACTTGTTGTTGGCAATGATCACCTGGGACATGGAAGCTCGGTTTCCGATGAAGGACACAGAGGATATTTTGGTGAGGATGGGAATGAATATCTCATTGAAGATATGAAGAAATTAATGAATATCATCAAGGATGAATATACTGTGCCATACTTTATCTTAGGACACAGTATGGGATCTTTTCTTGTAAGGCAATTTATAACTCTATATGGAGGACAACTCAGCGGTGCTGTTATAGTGGGAACCGGACAGCAGCCGAAGCTGCTTGTATGCTCAGGTATAGCAATATCAAGGATGATTGCTGTATTCAGGGGCTGGAATTACAGGAGCGCATTCGTGGATTATCTTGCGGTGGGAAGCAACAATAATATGTTTAAACCGGCAAGGACCGAATTTGACTGGCTCACAAGAGATGCTGAAATAGTTGATGCTTATATTTCAGACAAGCGTATCCGATTCGTTTTTACGTTAAATGCATTTTATCACATGTTCAGAAGCATACTCCGAATGAATGAGCAAGAAAAAATTAATTCTATACCTAAGGAACTGCCAATGATATTTTTATCAGGAGAAAAAGATCCCGTTGGAAATTCAGGTAGGGGAGTTTACAAAGCATCTGATATATACAGGCAAGCAGGAATAAGAAATATTTCTATGAAACTGTATAAAGAAGATAGGCATGAGATACTGAATGAACTGGATCGAGAACAGATTTATACGGAAATATCCGATTGGATTAAAAGCATATTGACCGGCAAGTAAAAAGTAAAAGCACCCAATAAATTAAGGGTGCTTTTTGTATGCGGAGTGAGCGGATGCTTTGGTGAGTGAGACAGTGATATGCCGTATCCACATTTTTGATTGTAAGGAGAAAATGTGGATACGCTTTCGAAATTTAATAAGAAAATGTTTAAATAATATCAGTGAATGTGCAGGAGAGAGATTTGGTAGGAAAACGGCGTAAATGTGAGTATAAAGGAGAAAAACGATGAAAACTAAATATTGTATTTGAAGAAACCGAGGACTATAATGAAGGCAAACGTTTGGATAACGTTAAATAATTGATATGGAGGAAAATATGGAAGCAATCGCGAAATTAGTATCAACAATTGATGGATGGCTTTGGGGATGGCCGCTTGTTATTTTACTATTTGGAACTCATCTTTACCTAACTTTCCGTCTCAAATTCATCCAAAAGCACATCGGTAAATCAATTAAGCTTTCAGTTACTAAGGACGATTTTGCAACAGGCGATGTAAGTCAGTTCAGTGCGCTTACCACAGCCCTTGCTGCAACTATTGGAACCGGTAATATTGTGGGTGTTGCAACAGCTATAGCACTTGGAGGTCCGGGAGCGGTGTTCTGGTGCTGGATGACCGGCGTATTTGGCATAGCAACAAAGTATGCGGAGTCACTTCTGGCTGTTAAGTACAGAGTTAAGACAGCTGACGGTTCAATGGCCGGAGGACCTATGTATGTTTTAGAGTATGGAATGAAGAGTAAGACACTGGCGTATCTGTTCGCATTCTTCGGCAGCGTTGCAGCTTTTGGTATCGGAAATACAGTACAGGCAAACTCCATATCAAATATGATGACTAATCAATTTGGTACACCTTCATGGATAACAGGTATTGTTCTGGCAGTGTTGACAGGTATTGTTATCATAGGTGGAGTTAAGAGAATAGCAAGTGTATGTGATAAGCTCGTTCCATTTATGGCTGTATTCTATGTTCTGGGATGCTTCATAATACTTGTTATGACATATAAGACAATTCCAGCAACATTGGGATTAATTGTTTCCAATGCATTTACGGGAACGGCAGCTGTAGGTGGATTTGCCGGTTCAACTATCATGATGTCAGCAAGGTATGGAGTTGCAAGAGGCCTTTTCTCCAATGAGTCCGGTTTAGGTAGCGCGCCTATAGTAGCGGCAGCTGCTCAGACAAGAAATCCGGTAAGGCAGGCACTGGTTGCTTCAACAGGTACATTCTGGGATACTGTTATAGTATGTGCGATGACAGGTATAACAATAGTTAATACAGGTGTATGGAATACCGGATTAAACGGCGGAGATTTAACAAATGCTGCATTCGGAAATATTCCTGTTGTAGGTCCTATAGTATTAACAATAGGGTTATTGACATTTGTGTTCTCCACAATTTTGGGCTGGTCATACTATGGTGAAAAATGTGTGGAATATCTGTTCCATTCAAAGAAAGCAATACTTCCATACAGAGTACTTTATACAATTGCAGTATTTTTTGGTTCAGTAATGTCTTTGGCATTTGTATGGGATTTGGCAGACTTATTCAATGGTTTGATGGCTGTGCCGAACCTTATCTCCTTATGGGCACTGTCAAGTGTTATCGTCAAAGAAACAAAGGAATATCTGTGGGATGATAATCTTGATAGAATAAATGAAGAAAAAATGGTGGAAGTAGATTTGTAATATTCGTTCAAGCCTCCGACACGAATATT
>DNNV01000263.1 GCA_003497505.1 Clostridiales bacterium
TGCTGCTATCGGAATAATTCTTGCGTTGCAGGCAATAATCTCAGATAAGTTCATACAGACCAGAAATAAAATTACATTTTCAAAAGACATTTTTAAATAAATAATGCGCCGAGCACGGCGCATTATTTATTTACTAAATATTTATTTGCTGTTTATTTCCGTCAAGGCTGATGCCAACCCTGCCAGAGACTGAATTTCGGATGGAACAATGATTTTCGTTGCCTGACCGTTAGCTGCCTTCTCAAATGCTTCAAAGCTCTTCAGTGTGAGAACTTCCTTGTCAAGCTGTACTTCCTTTATCATTTTCAGACCTTCAGCGGTTGCTTTTTGAATACTCAGTATTGCTTCTGCCTGACCTTCGGCCTCTCTTATGGAAGCTTCCTTCCTAGCCTCGGCTCTCAGAATTGCAGCCTGCTTTTCAGCCTCGGCTTCAAGTATGAGAGATTCCTTCTTACCTTGAGATACCAATATGGCCGCATTCTTCTGACCTTCGGCAATAAGTATGGATTCTCTTTTCTCTCTTTCAGCCTTCATTTGTTTTTCCATTGCATTCTGTATTTCTTTAGGCGGTATTATATTCTTAACTTCCACACGGTTGATTTTTATTCCCCATGGGTCGGTAGCCTCATCCAATACTATACGCATTCTCGTATTTATGATTTCTCTGGATGTCAATGTTTCGTCAAGCTCCAAGTCACCTATTATATTTCTCAGCGTCGTAGCAGAAAGATTTTCTATAGCAGACATCGGTCTGTCTACACCGTAAGTGTAAAACTTAGGGTCGGTAATCTGAAAAAATATTACCGTATCAATTTGCATCGTTACATTATCCTTTGTGATTACAGGCTGCGGAGGAAAATCAACCACCTGCTCCTTCAGTGATATTCTCCTTGCCACCTTGTCTATTAGGGGAACCTTCACATGGAGACCCACTCCCCATGTGGCCTGATATGCACCAAGACGCTCCACCACATATGCATGTGCCTGAGGTACAACCCTTATATTTGTTGCCACCAATATTACTAATATTGCCAATACTAAAACAAACCCGATAAACTCCATTACTTACCTCCTAATTTTTTCTTTTTACTATAAGTTTAACTCCTATAATACTTTCTACAACAACAAGCTCGCCTTCTTCAATTATTTCGCCATCCACAGACCTCGCTGACCAGATCTGTCCTCTTGCTTTGACATAGCCTTCGTTTTCAATATTGTTTATAGTTGACTCCACCTTTACCGACTCACCTATAAGGCTGTCTAAATTAGTTTTTATTTTTCCTACCTTCAGCTTTTTAACAGCTATAGGCCTTGTCAGGACAAGACATATTATCGAGACCAACAGAAAAATAATTATCTGCACATGTAGATCCAGTCCCATAAGGTGTACAAACCATGCGACCAATGCTCCTATGGCGAACCAGATAGTCGTAAGTCCCATTGTGGAAGCCTCAATAATAATACATGCCACAATAATTATAAGCCAAGCCCATCCAATGTATTCCATAATGCCTCCTTTTAAATTATTTCCTTTGTTAATTATATACCACATATACGCACAGGTAAACATTAATTTCAATCAATTATACCGCTGAGTGGCTGGTAAGGATTAACATATACATTATAAATGCTCACAGCATAATGAAGATGGGGCCCTGTGGAGAAGCCCGTCGTTCCCACCGTACCTATTACTTCGCCCTTTGATACCTTCTGTCCCTTTTGTGCCAATATTTTATCCATGTGATAATATGATGTGAAAAGGCCCATCCCATGATCTATGACAACCGTGTTGCCCGGTGACAGAAGACCCTCCATGGCAAAAACCACAATACCGTTGTTTGGCGCCTTAATTTCTGTTCCCAAGGGCGCTGCCAGATCTAATCCCGAATGTCTGGATGAGGACTGCACGTTGTTTACAAACCTTATTTCCGCGAAATCTGTTGTGAGCCTTCCTTCCACAGGTATATCAAAAGTGCCCTCCCATAGCTTTTCAGGCGATGATTCTGTTCTTGCCGGCTTCACAAGCTTTGCAAATTCATATATTGCAGTATCGTCATTGTTTGTCTCATTCATTTCGTTTGATACTGTCAGGTACTGGGTTTTAAATGTCTTACTGCTTACGGTAAATGTCTTCTCTATTGTGTATTCCCTGTCCGTTCCTTCATTTACCACTGCAGTAAGCTTATGCTCTCCCGGCTGAGCATACAAGTCTATAGGACATATAAATATATTTTTGCCGTTGTAGCTGTACATATTAGTGTCAGTCTTCACCACATCTGTGGAAATTTTTAATGTTTCATCACTGTTCAGATTCTCTGCTGAAACAAGCAAAATATTGCCCGGGGAATTTTCTCTTGTTATAACAGAAATATCCGCATCTCTGTCAATTTCAACCTTAAAGCTTAGCGTCTGGTTCCCGTAAAACTGAGAGCCACTTCTCATAAGCCACTGAGCATGGCTTTCAATTTCATATTCTCCGTCGGAATTTATTCCGGCTAAAACATCATTGAGGTATGCCCCGCTTCCTATGAGCTTCCCCTGCGAATAGGCCTTAACAGCCTGACTGTCAGGAGTTTTTTCATAAGCTATATCCAGCGTGTCGCCATTTCCGATTTTTACTGAGTTTCCCTCAATTTTCCCCTTTACCTTACCCTCTTTTTTAACAAAACTCCCTCCCGAGTTCCTGTACGTCCAATCATACATTCGGTCTGTCTCAAGCAGGTCTTCGTTGTAATCAAGAAAAGCATCATACAGCGTAGAATTCACATATACATAGGAAAAACTTTCATTTAAAAGCAAATCTCCTGCAACCTTGTCATCAACTATATAACTGCTTCCTTCACGTGATACATATGCCTTTCTGCCGCTCAAATCAATACTCAGTATATAACTGTCAGTATCCGAGTTTTTCTTCATCAGAAGTTCATAGGATGGCAGCCCCGAAATATTTTCTTGTGTTTTATCTTTTGTCTTTATTGCCTTAAGCAACGCTGCCGCGTTTTCACTTCCAGCAGACATTACTGTTTTCTCTCCATCCGCTAAATTAACAATTTCTATTTCAGATATATTTTCAGCCAATGAACATCCCGAAGCGATTATCATTGGCAGCATAAGCAGAAACATCAAATATATTCTTTTCATTTGGCCTCCCTGAGTATTCATTTTATAATACAGTATATATAAATTGTGCAAATATATTCTGCTGTATATTATGTCCTATACTTATAAAACCAAAACAAAAAACTGCTGAAAACTTTAAACACAATCATTTTCAGCAGCCATAGGTATTATCTTTCTTCTCTGTAATAATTCACTCCGCAGCTTGCAGGCTGTGAGTTTTCTTTTGATTTTCTTATTGATGTAATAACAAGCACCAGAGCGGTTATTACAAACGGCAGCATGCTGTAGATGGCATTTGGTATCGTAATAATAGTTTTCGGAAAATAATATTTCAATACGTTGAATGCACCAAATATAAATGAACCAAAGATCGCCTTGTTAGGACTCCATGAAGCAAAAATTACAAGGGCCACGGCAATCCATCCGAGGCCGTTAACGCTGTTGCTCATCCATACGCCGCCGTTAATTATCAGCGAGCAGTATGAACCACCGATTCCGCATATTCCTCCGCCTAAAAGAACGTTCAGATATTTAAGCTTTGTAACCTTTATACCTGCCGCA
>DNNV01000390.1:0-3448 GCA_003497505.1 Clostridiales bacterium
GGTCTGCTCCTACGTCTGCAGCTTTAGTATAAATTCCGCCGCCCACACGAGCAAACAATGCGATGGATGAAGCACCAAGACTGAAGCCTGTAATTACGCTTGCATCCTTAAATACCATCCAGAACACTCCAAGACCTGCAAGACCAAGTCCAACAACAACCATTCCCATTACGGAACCGCCTGAGAACGCAACGTCAAGAGCTTTATTCATTCCAAATTCTTTCGCTGCATTTGCTGTTCTAACATTTGCTTTCGTTGCAACTACCATTCCGAAATATCCCGCTAATACGGAAAATCCGGAACCAACAGCATAGGCCAAAGCTGTAGTCCAGCCTATTGCAAATCCAAGTACTACGAACAGTATAATTGCAAAAATTCCAACCGATTTGTATTCCCTTGCAAGGAACGCCATTGCGCCTTCATGAATAAAAGAAGAAATTTCCTTCATTCTTTCAGTGCCCGGATCCACCTTGTTAATGCTTGTTGCCTTGTAATAAGCAAAAAGCAGCGCCAAAACTCCCGCTATAGGAGCTATCATTAATGTACCACCCATTAAAATCTTTCCTCCGTTGTTAAATTATTTAATTTTTAAGATAACGGCTATCCCGTTACTTATCCGCATTAAAATATATTCTAAATTCATATGAATGTAGAATAATTATACAAACATTATTGCCAGATTATTGTAAAATATTATTGAATAGCTACTAAAATCAATGATGCGATTAAGAAAACAATTGCTGAAATGGCTGTTGCTTTTTCCAGCTTGCCTTCATAGCTTCTTCCCTTATTTTTACCCCAGATTGATTCCGCTCCGCCTGCTATTTCACCTGACATTCCGGCTTGCTTGCCTGATTGAAGCAAAATGCTTGCAATAAGAAATAAACTTGCAATTATCAGAAATATTCTTACTACTGTTTCCACTGTTACACCTCCCATAACTGTCTTCTCATGAATAACATTTGAATTATAACATTAAAAGACCATTTAATCAACATTTTTTTAGCAACTAAATAACAATAGATTTATAACGATATGGAAGCAGGAAAAATAACATACGTTATTCTCCTGCTTTTCAGCAATTACTTAATATTATAGAATACTCCAAGACCTTTGTACTGTGCAGCTGAGCCCAAAGCATCTTCTAATCTAAGCAGCTGGTTGTATTTTGCCACACGATCTATTCTTGACGGTGCTCCGGTTTTAATTTGTCCCGCATTTACCGCTATAACCAAGTCGGATATAGTTGTATCGTCAGTTTCACCGGAACGGTGTGATATTACCGCAGTATATCCTGCTCTCTCAGCCATTTCTATAGCGTCGAGAGTTTCTGTGATTGTTCCTATCTGATTTAATTTAATCAATATAGAATTTGCAACCTTCATATCAATACCTTTTTTAAGTCTTTCGGTATTTGTAACAAATAAATCGTCCCCTACAAGCTGAATTCTGCCGCCGAGCTTCTCAGTGAGCATTTTCCATCCTTCCCAGTCCTCTTCATTCATTCCGTCCTCTATAGAGATAATCGGATATTTGTCAACCAGAGCGGCATAGAAATCAACAATCTCCGCCTGAGTGAACTTTCTTCCTTCTCCCTCCAACGAATAAATCTTTGTTTCAGGATCATATAAATCTGTTGCAGCAACATCCAATGCCAGCATTATATCTTTACCCGGAACATATCCAGCCTTTTCTATGGCTTCAACTATTGTTGCGAGAGCTTCTTCATTAGAAGACAGGTTAGGTGCAAATCCACCTTCATCACCTACTGATGTGCTGAGACCCTTTGACTTCAATACACCCTTTAAGCTGTGGAATACTTCGGTTCCCATTCTCAGAGCTTCCTTGAAGCAGCATGCTCCCACAGGCATAACCATGAATTCCTGTATATCAACATTGTTGTCCGCATGCTGTCCGCCATTTAATATATTCATCATAGGAACAGGAAATACCTTACCATTTACTCCTCCTAAATATTGGTGCAGCTGTAATCCCAGTGTATCGGCTGCTGCCTTGGCACATGCTATGGACACGCCAAGGATCGCATTTGCTCCTAACTTCGCCTTGTTTGGTGTTCCGTCAAGTTCAATCAGAAGATTATCTATCAATACCTGATCTAATGCATCTCTTCCTATAATCTCCGGTGCAATTATATTATTTACATTATCAACTGCATTTTGCACGCCCTTGCCCATGTATCTCGATGCATCCTTATCGCGGAGCTCAACTGCTTCAAAAGCTCCAGTTGAAGCACCTGAAGGCACCCCGGCCCTGCCGAAGCCGCCGCTTTCCGTGTATACCTCAACCTCTATTGTAGGATTTCCTCTTGAGTCCAATATCTCTCTTGCATAAATATCTGATATAATTGTCATTTCGACCTCCATTATTTATTATTATGAATAATCAAGCTTTTTCCCGTCATTTCTTCGGGTTTCTCAAGTCCCATCAGATCAAGCATGGTTGGAGCAATATCAGCCAATATTCCTTCTTCCAGCTCAAAATTCTTAGGATTTCTGACAACGATGAACGGAACCTTGTTTGTAGAGTGGGAAGTAAGTTTCATAAATGTTGAAGGCTCAAGCATTTCTTCGCAGTTCCCGTGATCTGCTGTTATTATGGCCGTTCCTTCAGACCTTATTATGAAATTCACTATTTCTCCCAGGCATTTGTCAACGGCTTCAACCGCCTTAACTGCCGCCTCAATATCTCCTGTATGCCCTACCATGTCAGGATTTGCAAAGTTAATAATCATAACCTGGTATATGTCCTTTTCAAGCTCCTCCATAATCATATCCTTAAGCTCAAATGCGCTCATTTCCGGCTTCAGGTCATATGTGGGAACATCCGGTGATGGTATGAGCTTTCTCACCTCGTGCTTGAACGGCTCTTCTATTTCTCCGTTGAAAAAATATGTAACGTGAGCATACTTTTCTGTTTCTGCCGCTCTCAGCTGCTTGTAGCCCTTGCTGCTCAGATATTCTCCAAGAGTGTTCTTCACAAAATGAGGGTTGAAAGCAATTTCAACATTTTCTATAGTCTTATCGTACATTGTCATACAGACAAACTTTACATTGATTTTTTTTCTGTCGAAATTTTCAAAGCTGTCATCCACAAAAGCTCTTGTAATCTGTCTTGCACGGTCAGGTCTGAAGTTGTAAAAAATTACGGCATCATTGTCCTTAATTGTTGCAACTTCTCCGCCTTCCTTTTCTATGAGCACAGGTCTTATGAATTCATCCGTTACGCCGTTTAAGTATGACATCTGCACCGCTTCAAGAGGATCCTTGAATTTATCGCCTTCACCCTTCACCATCGCGTTATAGGCCAATTCAACCCTGTCCCACTGCCTGTTTCTGTCCATAGCATAATATCTTCCCATTATGGAAGCAATATGACCAAGACCTATATTTTTAATTTTTTTATTAAGCTCCTTAATAAAGTTGGGGCT
>DNNV01000390.1:3530-7835 GCA_003497505.1 Clostridiales bacterium
TCCTTAATAAAGTTGGGGCTGCTTGTTGGACTGACATCACGTCCATCAGTGATGCAGTGTATTTCAACATCATTGACATCATGCTTCTTTGCAAGCTCCATCAAGCTGTAGAGGTGTGAGTTATGGCTGTGAACACCTCCGTTTGATAAAAGTCCTATGAAGTGCAGCGTGGAATTGTTCTTCTTCACAAATTCAAAGGCTGAGTTTATAGCTTCGTTATTGTCAATTTCGCCCTCTTCTATTGCCTTTGTTATTCTTGTGAAATCCTGATATACAATTCTTCCCGCTCCGATATTCAGGTGACCAACCTCTGAATTTCCCATTTGTCCCTTTGGAAGCCCCACATCATATCCACTTGCAGATAAAAGAGTATTTGGATACTTTCTCATAAGAACATCAAAATTCGGAGTCTTAGCCCTGTTAATTGCATTTCCTTCATAATTGCTGCCCATTCCCCAGCCATCAAGGATAATCAATGCTGTTACCTTGTTCATATACTACCTACCTTACTTTGCGTAATTAATTATTTTCAAAAATTCATCCGCCTTTAGGCTTGCCCCTCCAACAAGAGCGCCGTCAATATCAGGCTGACATAATGTTTCACCCGCATTATCAGGCTTTACGCTACCGCCGTATTGAATAACTATCTTATCTGCCTGCTCACTGCCGTACAATTCGAAAATACAGCTCCTTATGAATTCCGCCATTTCGTTAGCCTGTTGGCTGGTGGCATTTCTGCCTGTTCCTATAGCCCAGATAGGTTCATAAGCCACTGTTATTTTCTCGGCGTCGGAAGGTTCAATGCCGTCAAAGGCCTTGAAAATCTGATTTTTTACCGTTTCTCTTTCAGCGTTGCTCTCTCTTTGCTCGAGTGTTTCACCAACGCATAATATTGGGATTATATCATACCTGAGTGCGGACTTCAATTTTTTATTGACAATTTCATCCGTTTCATTAAAATACTGCCTTCTCTCCGAGTGTCCGATAATAACATATTCAATACCTATGCCCTTGAGCATTAGTGGTGATACCTCACCTGTGTATGCCCCCTTATCCTCGTAGTGCATATTCTGAGCGCCTACCTTTATGGCTGATCCATGCAATGCCCTTTTAACGGCATATAGAGATGTAAATGGAGGACATATGAGAACCTCGACATTTTTATCAAAGCTATCAGACAATGCAGAGAGCTCCTGAGCAAGCTTCAGGCTTTCGTCCACATCATTGTTCATTTTCCAGTTTCCGGCTATTAATATCTTTCTCATTTTCCCCTCCTATTTATTGTCAACCGCATCTATTCCCGGAAGAACCTTTCCTTCCAGAAATTCCAGCGAAGCTCCTCCTCCAGTGGAGATATGAGTGATTTTGTCTCCAAGTCCAATTTTTTCAACTGCAGCAGCGCTGTCTCCGCCGCCGATTATTGATACCACTTCTTTATTTTCAGCTATACACCTTGCTATGGAATTTGTTCCCTTTGCGAAATTATCCATTTCAAAAACCCCTAAAGGCCCATTCCATATAACAGTCCTTGACTCGCTAATAACCTTGCTGAATATTTCAATTGTTTTATCGCCTATATCCAGTCCCATGTAATCATCGGGGATCTCATTGGAATTCACTGTGAAAAATTCCGAATCATTTTTAAATTCAGAAGCAACGACAGTATCAACGGGCAGCAGAAGATTTACGTTCTTTTCCTTTGCCTTTGCTGTCAGTTCCTTAGCCAACTCTACCTTGTCTTCCTCAAGCAATGACTTTCCTATCGGATATCCCATTGATTTCAGAAAAGTATATGCCATGCCTCCGCCAATCAATATGTTGTCTGCAATGTTTAAAAGATTTTCTATAACCGCGATTTTATCGGATACCTTTGCTCCTCCCAAAATTGCAGTAAGAGGCCTCTTTGGATTTTCAAGAGCATTTCCCATTATCTCGATTTCCCTTTCAACCAGGAACCCCACCGCTGACGGAAGATATTCACACACTCCCACATTGGAGGAATGAGCTCTGTGAGCTGTTCCAAATGCATCGTTTACGAATAAGTCTCCCAAATCCGCAAGCTCTTTTGCAAAATCTCCGCTGTTCTTAGTTTCTTCTTTTCTGAATCTCGTATTTTGAAGGAGCATTACATCTCCCGGCTTCAATGCGGCTGAACTCTTTTTCACGCTTTCATCAACTACGGTATCGCAGTCTTCAAATACGACACTTTTACCTAACAGCTGGCTGAGCCTTTTAGCTACAGGAAGCAGAGAATATGCAGCATCTGCCTCTCCCTTCGGTCTTCCGAAATGAGACATTAAAATAAGGGCAGCTCCATTGTTCAAAAGATAATCAATGGTCGGAAGAGAGCTTGTAATCCTTATATCATCGGTAATATTTCCTTCTTTATCAAGAGGCACGTTGAAATCACATCTCACCAGTACCTTTTTATTTCTTACATCAATATCCTTCAAAGTTTTTTTGTTCATAATACCTCCCTGTACAATAGAGAGGCAATTGATGCAGCATCTCCATGTCTTATCAATTGCCTGTATTTTACTATCTTATTTACTTTACTTCTCCTTGATTCAGCATAAGCGACTGCATCCAAATCGAAGATTTGGGGCATCTGCTTACATCGAACCCCAGTACTTGGCCAGTCTAACAAGCTGTGCCGTAAATGACATTTCATTGTCGTACCAAGCTATGAGCTTCACTAATTGTTTTCCTTCAGATTCAATTATTTGAGTTGACAGAGCATCAAATATGCAGGCATAGTGACTTCCTATAACATCGCTTGATACAATAGGATCTTCAGTATATGCCATTGTTTCATTTGCTGCCTTTTCAACGGCTTTATTTATTTCTTCAATAGTTGTATTTCTTTTAAATTCAACAGTCAAATCCACAACTGAGCCTGTTATTGTAGGAACTCTCAAAGCCATGCCATCAAGCTTTCCTGATAATTCAGGAAGAACCTTACCAACGGTCTTTGCAGCACCTGTGTCTGCAGGGACGATATTTGCCGCAGCTGCACGTCCTCTTCTTGACATAATGCCCTTCTTGTGAGAATTGTCATGGATATTCTGGTCATTTGTATATGCATGTACAGTTGTCATCAGACCTTTTTCTATTCCGAATTCATCATTCAAAGCCTTTGCCAGAGGAGCAAGGCAGTTTGTTGTGCATGATGCTGCGGATATAACAGTTTCCGTACCGTCAAGAATATCATGGTTTACGTTGTAAACTATTGTTTTCAGATTTCCCTTTGCAGGTGCCGAAAGCAATACTTTTTTAGCCCCTGCTCTGATATGAGCTTCAGCTTTTTCTTTGTCGTTAAATATACCTGTGCAATCAATAACCAAGTCGATATCAAGCTCTTTCCAGTTACAGTTCTCAGGATCCTTAACACTTGATGTAACTATTTCATTGCCGTCAATCACCAGTACATTCTCGCCGTATGTGATTTTGTCTGTCATAAAATTGCCGTGTGCCGTATCATATTTCAACAAATAAGCCAATGTCTGAGCGTCTGAGTTTGTATTGATTGCAACCACCTTGAAGTCCTTATCCTGTGCCATCAGCCTCAACGCCAGTCTCCCTATTCTCCCAAAACCGTTAATTGCTACTCTTACCATAAAATCCTCCTAATTGTATATATATTTTAATAATAATCTGTTTATAATTCTAATATCCTCTTAGCAGCAGCTTCGTCTGTAACAAGGATAAAATTATTATTGAATTTTGATATTGCGTAAATTGCTTCTGCCTTGGAACTTCCAGCAGCAACTCCCACCGCATTCTTTACAGTCCTGAAATTTTCAAGCGTAATTCCAACAGAGTTAGTCTGCATTTTAACATTCCCATCCTTATCAAAAAAATACCCAAATACCTCGGCTGTTAAACTCTCAGATTCAATTTTTTCAAAAACATTTTTGTCAGAATTTCTTCTTGCAGCCATATTTGCCGCATTGCCCATGCCGAACACCAGAAGATCAATTCTTTGAATGTCCTCGAGAACATCGCTGATAATCCTGTTTTTTTTAAGCACATTCAACTCCTGCTCATCGAGATTGTCGGGAATATGAAGCAGTTTATACTGTGCATTCAGCTTTTCCGCCATATTGGCAGCTATGGTGTTGGCCTGGATTTCAAGTTCATCGCTCAGGCCTCCCCTTGCAGGCAGAATTAAGAGATTTTTAATACCCCTTTTCCTTTTCATCTGGTTAACAGTGCATGCCATAGTTGTTCCGCCGGATATTCCAAGAACCGTATCGTTTTTTATGAGGTCAAGTACAATTTCTGCATCCTTTTTTCCTAAATCAT
>DNNV01000025.1 GCA_003497505.1 Clostridiales bacterium
TACATTATAATATTTAGTGTGAGTGCATCTGTTTTTTCCATGGTGGGTGACCTTACAGCTTCAAAAATTAAAAGGGAAAGTGGAATAAAGGACTTTGGCGATCTTCTTCCGGGTCACGGAGGAATATTAGACAGATTTGACAGCGTACTCTTTGTTGCGCCTACAGTTTATTACTTTGTTCAGCATTTTCTGTAAGATGGAGGTAAAATGTTGTTGACGATAATAGCATCTGTACTTGTTTTTTCGGTAATTGTGCTTGTTCACGAATTCGGGCATTATAAAGCCGCTAAGAGTGTCGGCATAAGAGTTTATGAATTTGCAATAGGGATGGGACCAACCCTGTTTAAAATTGTAAGAAACGATACAATATATTCTATAAGAGCAGTTCCCATAGGCGGATTTGTCCAGATGGAGGGCGAAGATGAGGATGTGAGGACAGCGACAAGCTTCAACACAAAGACTGTATGGCAGAGAGCCATTGTAATTGCCGCAGGCCCGTTTATGAATTTTGTTACGGCGCTTGTTTTGTTCATGCTGATTGCTTTTTCATACGGTGTTCCGGGCAATCAAATAAATGAAATGGCGGAAAATTCAAATGAATACAGAGCCGGACTCAGGCCCGGTGATAAAATAGTTTCAATAAACGGAGATAAGGTCTATATATGGGAAGATATTTTTTATGAAATAATCAATCCCGATAATACATATTACACTGTTCAATATGAAAGAGACGGGCAGCTTATGCAGTCCAAAATAGACAACAATTACAGAAAGATAATAGGTATAACAACCGAGACAGAAGACGGAAAAGCTACGACGAAAGTTTCTCCTTCAGATGTTACATCATCAGCTTACAAAGCCGGAGTTAAAAAGGGAGACAAAATTTTAAAAATAAATGATGTACCTGTAAGCACATGGGAGGAAATAATAGCAGGAGTTGAAAATACACCTGATTCTCAGGAAGTAAGGCTCACGGTTGAAAGAGAAGGAAGCACAATGGAAATCAGCGTTGTTCCAAGCACACAGATAGACATGCGATTTAACACCAAGCTTGAAAAATCATTTACAACAGCAGTATTATCTTCGCCTTACAAGACTGTATACTACATAGAGCTCATGTTTAAAACAATAAAACAGCTTGTGACAGGAAAGTTGGGAAGCGATGCATTGGGCGGACCTGTAATGGTTATATCAATGGTGGGAGAGGCTGCAGAAAACGGAATACTTTCACTTTTAAATTTAGCGGCATTCATCAGCATAAATTTAGGGTTCATGAACTTGCTGCCAATACCGGCACTGGATGGAAGCAAGCTTGTATTTTTAGCTCTGGAGGGTGTAAGGGGCAAAGCAATACCTATTGAAAAGGAAGGCTACATTCATTTTATCGGTTTCGTTGTTCTGATAGGATTTATGATATTTATCACCTATAAAGATATTTTAAGGTTATTCAGGATATAGGGCTATTTCAGCGGGACAGCAATTAATGAATATTGCTGTCCTGTTTCTCATCATTAGCTCATTTATGGAGGAAGTATGGACAATATAGTAAGAAGAAAATCGAGAAGTGTCATGGCAGGAAATGTTCAAATCGGAGGAGGAGCGCAAATTTCCGTTCAATCCATGACAAACACATTTACAAAGGATGTAAAATCAACAGTTGGGCAGATACTGCAGCTTGAGGAAGCCGGATGTGAAATTATAAGGGTTGCAGTAGCTGATATGGAGGATGCAGATGCCATAGGTGAAATAAAGAAACAAATACATATTCCCATTGTGGCAGATATTCATTTTGATTACAGGCTTGCATTAAAAGCTATTGAAAACGGAATAGACAAGCTGAGGATAAATCCGGGAAACATAGGGAGCATAGACAGGGTTCAGAAGATAGTCGAAATGGCCAAGCCTAGAAATATACCCATAAGAATCGGTGTAAATGCAGGAAGCGTGCATAAGGAAATATTGAAAAAATATGACGGCAGGGTTACATCCGAAGGGATGGTAGAATCAGCTCTTGAGCATGTGAGGATATTGGAGGATCTTGACTATAACAACATTGTCATATCTATGAAAGGTACAGACATCAAAATGACCATAGACGCTTATCGCTCCATGGCAGCAAAGGTTGATTATCCTCTGCACCTTGGCATTACACATGCAGGAACGCTGTTTGAAGGGAGCATACGCTCTGCCATAGGAGTAGGGAGTCTTCTTGCAGATGGTATAGGAGATACTCTGAGAATATCTCTCACAGATGACCCGAGAGAGGAAGTAAAGGTAGCGAGAGAAATATTGAAGAGCCTCGGTCTCAGAAACTTTGGCATCAACTATATTACATGCCCTACCTGCGGAAGGACAAAAATACAGCTCATAGAGCTTTCGAAAAAAATCCAGGAAGGTCTGAAAAATGTTGATAAGCCTGTTACTGTTGCCATAATGGGCTGTGCCGTAAATGGTCCGGGAGAAGCAAGGCAGTCGGATATAGGTATCGCCGGAGGCTGCGGTGAAGCTCTTTTGTTTAAAAAAGGCGAGATAATAAAGAAAATAAAGGAAGAAGACATTGTACAAACGCTGCTGGAGGAAATAGAGAAAATGTAATTGGTATCAAAGGAGAGAGTATATGAAGTGGCAGGGTAGAAGAGCAAGCTCCAATGTACAGGACAGAAGAGGTATGCGCCCGTCTGTGGGACTTGCGGGAGGTGGAATAGGAACGATTATTCTCGTTCTCATAATTGCCTTATTGGGAGGAGATCCTACGGAGCTTCTTAATAATTCATCGTTTATTGATTCGGGAGCTCATTCACAGTATGTTGAAAGTGTTGAAGAAAATGAGCTTGCGGAATTTGCGTCGGTTGTTCTTGCTGAAACGGAGACTGTCTGGGATGACCTGTTTAAAAAAGAAGGGCTTGAATATGAGTATCCCACTATGGTACTGTATACGGATTACGTTCAGTCCGCCTGTGGGGCAGCAGATTCGTCCGTAGGTCCGTTTTATTGTCCTGGAGATAACAGCTTGTACATAGATTTAAGCTTTTATGAGGAATTAAAGCAAAAGTTCAAGTCTCCCGGTGATTTCGCATTTGCGTATGTAATAGCTCACGAGGTCGGGCATCATGTTCAGAATCAGCTTGGTATAAGCGAGCAGATAATGTCATTGAGAAATCAATTGAGCCAGGAGGAATTCAATAAATATATGGTAAGACTGGAGCTGCAGGCGGACTACTTCGCGGGTGTATGGGCTCATTACGTGGAAAGAGCCAACCTTTTGGAAA
>DNNV01000317.1 GCA_003497505.1 Clostridiales bacterium
TTGCTACAACCTCGCTGGAAGAGTCGCAGGCGAATCTTAAAAAGGCAATAGATGAAATTGATTATCCACAGAGGCAATTCTATTTTTTAAGAATTGAGGACAAGAAAACAAATGAGCATATCGGCGAGATAGGATACACGGTTACAAAGCATACTCCTATAGGAAAGCTTGTGGAAATGGGTTATTTTATTCATACAAGCTTTTGGGGAAAAGGATTTACAACCGAAGCGCTAAAAGAGGTGATTCGCTTTGCTTTTGAAGAAGATGATGTTTTTAGAATTTCCTGCGGATGTAATAAAAATAACATTGCTTCAGAAAAAGTAATGATAAAATGTAATATTATTAAAGAGGCTGATTTTAAATTCTATACTTGGCATGATGGAGAAATAAAAGATAGAGTTGAGTATAGATTATTAAAACACGAATGGCAGCATAACATCGCACTATAAACTTTATGGATGTACAGAAAAAGACGAGAAATATGCGAAGAACAAGACTATCATTGCGGTAATGGTGAATCTGCAAATTATAATCGTT
This sequence comes from Clostridiales bacterium, assembly GCA_003497505.1. GTDB lineage: Bacteria > Bacillota > Clostridia > Tissierellales > Sedimentibacteraceae > Sedimentibacter. The sequence goes on from DNNV01000317.1 coordinate 538, forward strand.
ACTGAATTAAAAGGTGCCGGACATTATCCGGCACTTACCTATTTCAGAAACTTGCTTGGTTTTCCCGTATGATACAGCGACAATCTATGCAGTGCTCTCGTGCAGGCTACATACAGCAGACGCTTATCATATTCGGTGGTGTAGTTCTTGCTGTCGGTCTTATAAATCAGTACGGCATCAAATTCTAGGCCCTTTGCAAGGTATACGGGAACTATTATTACGCCTCCGATATTCTGCTCACCCAAGTAATCTATGAGCTTCACGTCTATTTTTGATTTAAGTCTGAAAAATAAGTCGGACGCTTCCTTCCTATTCTTGCATATTACTGCTATTGAATTAAACCCTTGTGATTTGTATTCTTGAATATTTCTAATCATTTCATCTTCAAGATCTTCAACATTCTGCTTGTAAATTATTTCAGGCTCCTCCTCATTTCGTCTGAAATATTCGGTGCTCATCCCTCCATACAGGAATTTTTCGCTGAATTTGCTTATTTCATAGGAGCTTCGATAACTTTTATTCAGGAATATCTTATTGCTTCTTTCAAAGTTAAAAATTGATACTATATTATCGTAAAAAGAAAGATCATTTTTCCTGTCAACAGACTGATTGATGTCACCGACCACGGTAAACCGAGCGTCCTTGAACAGGTTTTTCAGCAGATGATAATGCATGGGATAATAATCCTGAGCTTCATCCACAATTACTTGCTTAATGCCGCTTAGAGAATCGGCTCCTTCCGCTCTCACCTTTAAATACATCATAGCTATTCCATCGGCATATGGAATGTTGCATGAGTCTGTAACGGACTCGTTGGTGAAATCAATAATCGCATCAATATTATCCGGTAGAACCAGGCCCTTTGCCAGCTGTTTAAATAATTCTCTGCTGCTGAACAGCTGTTTGTATAAATCATAGCTGTCAAATTCCGTGAATTTTTTTATGCGTGCTAAAAGCATTGATGTTTCTTTGGCGGCAAGAACCCTTGAAAAGGCCTTTGTTTCAAATTCATGCAGCTTTGACCTGTTCACTGCTTCTTCAATTTTGCTTCTGCGGTCATGTCTTCCATCGCGTATTTTATCCATAAGTCTGCTTTCAATAATTTTAAGCTTCTTTGCAGCAGGCATGCTCAGCTTTCCGCTTAGCATGAAATCCTTTAAAAGCTGGCGCGTTTCAATGATTTTACCGTCGAAGTACACATCCTCAAATGGTATGAGCTTCCTCTCAAAGTACATTATAAAACGATCTATTATTTTAAGGAAAACCTCAGAGCCCTTAAATTCATCGCATGCTCTCAGAAAATCTCTTCTTTCCTCTGTTTCGGAGCATATTATACCTTCAAAATTTTCGCTCTTTGTTTTAACAGACAGCTTATTGTCAAAAAGTTTTACAAATATGTTTTCAAAGGTATACTCGTTTATGTTGTCTTCGCCAAGCTCAGGAAGTACGCTTGAAATGTACTTTGAAAACAGAGTATTGGGGGATATGATAACAATATTGTTGGCAATAAGCTTGAGATTGAGGCCCTGATACAGCAAAAATGCAATTCTGTGCAGTGCCACGGAGGATTTTCCGCTTCCTGCCACTCCCTGCACAATAAGCAAATCATTATCTAAGTCACGTATGATCATGTCCTGCTGTTTTTGTATTGTCTCAACAATAGTCTTCATTTTGGAGGTCATATTTTTTGACAGAGCCTCCATCAGCATTTCATCAACAATATTAACATTGCTGTCAAAAAAATATTCCAGCTCACCCTTGGTTATTTTAAATTGCCTTTTAAGTGAGACGGCTCCTCTTATTATTCCGGAGGGAGCTTTGTATTTAACAGGCCCCAGCTCTGAGCTGTAGTATACGCTTGAAATAGGCGCACGCCAATCATATACCGCTATTTCATGGGTATCCTCATCCATAAGATTAAAAAGGCCTATATATATTTTCTCGGTATCATCATAACCGTCCTCTGTGAAATCAATCCTTGCAAAATATGGGCTGTCAACCATTTTTTCATATTTTGCTATTCTTTTTTCAAGTTCTGTATAGCTGAATGTCTGGGAATTCAGCGCGCTTAAATACTGATTCAGGTCAGAGAGCTTATCAAAATCAGAAGAAGAGTGAGTTGTATTCTCCCACATTTCCTTTCGCGAGGCTATAAGGTCTAATTTCTGTTCCGCTAACTTTTCTGTTTCCATTTCTAATTTATATTTCAACAAGTCTGTTGTTTTTTCGAGATAATTGATTTCCTCTATATATTTCTCATTATATTCTGTCATTTTATATCCCCTTCTTGCACAAAAAGAATAAAAAGATCGGAAGAGCG
>DNNV01000298.1 GCA_003497505.1 Clostridiales bacterium
GGCCGTTGAGCTGATTAAAAAGGGATTGGCATATATTGACGATCTGTCTGCCGATGAAATAAGAGAGTACAGAGGAACATTGACAGAGCCGGGAAAAGAAAGCCCCTTCCGCAACAGAGGCATTGAAGAAAACCTTGAAATGTTTGAGAAAATGAAAAACGGCGATTACGCAAACGGTGAAAAGGTTCTGAGAGCTAAAATAGATATGGCAAGCGGAAACATCAACATGAGAGACCCTGTTATTTACAGAATACTCCATGAAGCTCACCATAATACAGGTGATAAATGGTGCATATATCCAATGTATGACTATGCCCACCCTGTTGAGGACGCCATAGAGGGAATAACACATTCCATATGTACGCTTGAATTTGAAGACCACAGACCGTTTTATGAATGGGTGCTCAATAATCTTGATGATTTCAAGGCAGCTCCCACAAAACAGATAGAATTTGCCAAGCTGTTTTTATCAAAGACAATGATGGGAAAGAGATATCTGAAAAAAATGGTTGAGGAAAACTATGTTGACGGATGGGATGACCCGCGTATGCCTACAGTTGCCGCCCTTAGAAGAAGAGGCTATACATCTGAGGCAATACAGAGCTTCTGTGAAGCAATAGGCGTTTCCAAAGCACAGAGTGTTGTTGATATTGCAATGCTCGAGTATGCAGTGAGAGATGACCTGGGTTCCAAGGTACCAAGAGTAATGGCAGTTCTGAATCCGATAAAATTAATTATAACAAACTATCCTGAGGACCAGGTGGAATATATGGAATCCGAGAACAATCCGGATAATCCTGAAATGGGCTCACGAATGGTTCCATTCTGTAAAGAACTGTACATAGAAAGGGACGACTTCATGGAAGAACCTCCGAAGAAGTACTACAGACTCTTCCCCGGAAACGAGGTAAGGCTCAGAAACGCATACTTTGTTAAGTGTGTTGACTTTGTAAAGGATGCGGAAGGCAATATAACAGAGGTTCACTGCACATACGATCCTGAAACAAGAAGCGGCTCAGGATTTGAAGGTAGAAAAGTAAAGGGAACCATACACTGGGTTTCCGCAAAACACGCTGTTGATGCTCAAGTAAATTTATACGATTACATGATGGAGGACCAGGATTATGATAAGACCAATTTCCTGGAAAAGCTCAATCCGAATTCAAAGGTAGTCCTAAAAAACTGTAAGCTGGAACCTTCAATCAAAGAATATAAGACAGGGGACAGATTCCAGTTCCTGAGACACGGATACTTTATAATCGACACGGACACAACGTCAGATAATCTGGTATTCAACAGGATTGTTCAGCTGAAGAGCAGCTATAAGTAAAGATGCAACGCATTCCCAATGTATGCGACCTGAGGGAGCAAATACATTGGTGAATGAGACTGCGCTATGTATGTAAAGGGAGCAGCAAGCTGCTCCCTTAGATTGGAAAGAGGTAGTACATTGAACATACAAGAAATAATTGAAGAAAGTATCGCCGAAAGCAAGCTCATATACGGCGTATTTACCACACCAAAGAACAAGTCGGAAAATCCTTATAAGAAAATAACCGCAAGACCCATTTCCATTAAAAATGAAAATTTCATACAATTTGAAAAATTTACTGATAAGCAGGTTTTTCATGACAATTATTCATACCATGAAGCAGTACCGGAAATTATGAAGTTAATAACCGATGAGTACAGGAATATCAATATTTTTACCGAGGATGCGGATTTTCAGTTGATGGTGAGCAAGAAGGGGAGCATAAAGGTGGTTGAAAAGGAACCGGCAAAGAAGCAGGATATATCGGAGCATAACAAGAAAAAGCAATATATAATTGAAGAGAACCAGCCCTGCGACTTTTTAATCAGCCTTGGTGTAATGAATAAGGACGGCGCTGTTTATGCAAAAAAATACGATAAATTCAAGCAGATAAATAAATTTCTTGAAATAGTGGATGATTCTCTCAAAGGAAGAAAACTCAGGGATGATTTTATGATCATAGATTTCGGATGCGGTAAGGCTTATCTAACCTTTGCCTTGTATTACTATTTCTCTCATATAAGAAAAGTTAATGTGAGGATAACCGGACTGGACTTAAAAGAAGAAGTGATAGAATTCTGCAATGAAACTGCTAAAAAGCTTAACTACGAAAATCTTGAATTCCTGTACGGAGATATACAGGATTATGAATATAGAGATAATGTTGATATGATAGTTACACTTCATGCCTGCGATACGGCCACAGATGCCGCTTTGCTGAAGGCGGTAAAATGGAATACAGACATAATCTTGTCAGTGCCCTGCTGCCAGCATGAATTTTACGATAAAATAGAAAATGCTTCACTTGAACCCATGCTGAAGCACGGGCTCATAAGGGAAAGAGTATCATCCCTTGTTACAGATTCTCTGAGAAGCCTGTTTTTAGAAACAAAGGGCTACAGAGTGCAGCTCATGGAATTTATTGCAATGGAGCACACTCCAAAAAACATACTTATACGGGCAGTGAAGACAGATAAGGAAACATCAAAAGCCCAGAAGGAATATGAAGAATTTAAAAAATTCTGGAACCTGAAAGACATATATCTGGAACAACAATGATTCCGGAACAGGAGGGTTTATGAGCGCCGAGCACAATTTTGCTAAATATGACAGAGGAGTTTTTGAATATATACTGGACAATATACCGGATTCCATCACCATCGTAGATATGGAAGGCAGGGTTATATTTTTTAATTCCACTGCTGAGGAATACTTCGGAGTGCTTAAAAGGGACATTCTGAATAAGGATGTAAAAGAATTTTTCCCAAATGCTATACTTCCCAGAGTGCTTGATAGCAGGACGCCCTTTTACAATATATACAACAGCCCGAGAGAAAACAGCTTTGTTGTTGCCAGCGCCGTACCCTTAAGCGACGATAAGGGCAACATGATAGGTGCACTTGCCAGAGATAGAGATATAACAGAAATAGTAAGGCTCAGCGAGCTGCTAAACAAAACTCAGGCAAACCTGCTGAATTTAGAAAAGGAATATTCTAAAATTTCTTCCTCCGGAGAAGCTTATTTCTCAAAGATTATAAGCAATAATGCAGGTTTTATTCAAACAATAAATCTGTGTAAAAATATATCCAAATCACCTCTCAATATACTTTTAAAGGGAGAAAGCGGAACGGGCAAGGAGCTTTTTGCAAAGGCAATTCACTATGAAAGCGGGAGAAAGGGAAAATTTATTCCAATAAACTGCAGCGCAATACCCAGGGAACTTTTTGAAAGCGAGCTTTTTGGATATGAGGACGGCGCTTTTACCGGCGCAAAGACAGAAGGTAAAAAGGGAAAATTTGAGGAAGCGGAAGGTGGTACATTATTTCTGGATGAAATAGGAGACATGCCCATGGAACTTCAGCCAAAGCTTCTGAGAATATTGGAGGAAGGTTTCGTAACCAGAATAGGGAGCAACAGGCAGAGAAAGATAGACGTCAGGATAATTTCCGCAACCAACAAGGATATACGAACACTCATAGATGAAGATAAATTCAGAAGGGATTTGTATTACCGCCTGGACGTATTTCAGGTGAATATACCACCTCTGAGGGAAAGAAAGGGAGATATAGTCCTTTTGTCCAACAAATTTATTCAGGAATTCTGCATGGAGCAAGGTATAAATATAATCGAAATTCCGGATGAAATACTGAATATTTTCTCCGAATACAACTGGGAAGGAAACGTAAGAGAGCTCAGAAATGTAATTCAGCGATCAGTAATATATGCATCCCAAAGCGGAAAGAATAAAATAGAAAAGGAATTTCTTCCCCATTATATGCAAAATATAAAGGTAAACGAAATAAGTAAGGTAATAAATACAGATGAAATAAATCAATATGAATCAGGTCTGGATGAATATATTGAAAAAATAGAAAGGCTCATTATACAAAAAACTCTTGAAGAGCTGAACTTCAACAAGGCGGAAGCCGCAAGACGCCTGAAGATTCCAAGAGCTACACTGTACTATAAAATAGAAAAATACGGTATAGAAGATGGCGGCAGAAAGGATTACAATGGAAAAAATTAAATTGGCTGCCATATCAGCTTTTGGGTTGGAGGCAGTCGTTAAAAGGGAATTAAACGACTTGGGATACGAGGATGTCCTGACGGATAACGGATGGATGTACTTTGATGCTGAGGTTTCGGACATTCCAAGAGCAAATATCAACCTGAGATGTGCGGACAGAGTTATGCTGGTAATGGGTCAGTTTGAGGTTTACAGCTTCGAGGAACTTTTTGACAAGACATATGATCTGCCGTGGGAAAAATGGATTACAAAGAACGGAAAATTCACTGTAAAGGGCAAGAGCGTAAAATCCAAGCTGTATTCGACGCCGGATTGTCAGGCCATCGTTAAAAAAGCAGTATCAAAAAAACTTTGTGAAGAATATAATGTGGATTGGATGCCTGAAACAGGAGCAGAATTTACTATACTGATATCCATTCACAAGGATGTTGCAACAGTTTCAATTGACACAACAGGTGCCAGAGAAGGACTGTTTAAAAGAGGTTACAGGGAAAAATCCATGGAGGCACCGTTAAAGGAAACAATGGCTGCAGCTCTTGTGAAGCTAAGCTTCTGGAATAAGGACAGGGTGCTGTATGATCCTCTTTGCGGCTCAGGAACAATAGCAATTGAAGCGGCCATGATAGGACGTAACATAGCTCCGGGACTCAACAGATCCTTTGCATCTCAGAGCTGGCCAATAGTCAAAGATGAATACTGGAAGAATGCTAAAACAGAGGCAAGGAAAAAAATTGACCTGAATTCAGATATCAGAATCTATGCTTCGGATATAAGCCGTAAGGCAATTGAGATAGCAAAGGGAAATGCAATAGAAGCAGGTGTGGATGACTGTATTGAATTTTTTGTTAAGGACATTATGAATGTAAGAGAACCGATGTGCCCCAACGGCATATTAATAACAAATCCGCCATATGGAGAAAGAATCGGTGAAGATAATGACATACAGAAAATCCACAAAAAATTAGGGCAGGTTTTCGGCAAGGATAAAACATGGTCGTCCTATGTTATAACTTCAGTTGAGAGCTTCGAAAAAGATTTCGGAAGAAAGGCAGACAGAAAAAGAAAGCTGTTCAACGGTGATGTAAGAGTGGACTATTATCAGTATTTTGGAGATAAGCCGTCCAGAAACGACGATTAAGGCTTATTGTGTAAAAATTTTATCATAAAAAAGTTGAAATGCAATCATTTTTATTGTAAACTGTAAATATATGTTTGATTTTTTTTAATATTGTGCTATTATATAAACTACAATATTGAAAGTTGGGGCAATATGATTGAAGAAATAAGTGCTGGAGGAATTGTTTTTTTCAAAAACAGCATATTGATGTTAAAAAAGTTTAACGGAGATTGGGTGCTTCCGAAAGGAAGGGTTGAAGAAAACGAGTCGCTGAAGGAAACTGCCTTACGTGAAGTTTATGAGGAGACGAGAGCAAAAGTAATTACAATAAAATATCTGGGGAAAATAAACTATGAATTCAACCGCACATGCTACATGGACAGAGTTCATATAAATAAAGAGGTTCACTGGTATTTGATGATGGCACGAAATATGAACTGTATTGCTCAGAAAAACGAAGGTTTTGTGGAAGCAAAATTTCTTCCTTTTGAAAGATCGTTGATGATTGCACGCTATGATGATGAAAGAAAAATTATTAAAAAAGCTATCGAAGATATAAGATTTCATTGCTATAATTAAGGTGGCAATATGACATTTTCTTCTAAAATTAAAGATGAGCTGTCAAGGACAGAAATAGACGATATACTTAGCGCTAAGTCGGAGACGGCAGCATTGGTGAGAACCATGGGTTATGTTACCCTTAAAGGTTTTAATAAAATGGAGATTGAATTTTCCACAGAAAATGCGGCTGTTGCAAGGCGTATATTCAGGCTCCTTAAAACGGCATTTGAAATTTCAACGCAGGTGAGTGTTGAAAAAACTAACAGGCTTAAGAAGCACAATAATTACATTATAAAAATAGGCGATGAAGAAGCCAAAAATTTCTTGCAGGAAACCGGAATTGCATCCACTGACAACTTCAACATCATGACATTTGATTTTGGTGTTCCGGAGGAGCTGACAA
>DNNV01000189.1 GCA_003497505.1 Clostridiales bacterium
AGACAATAAAGACAATAAAGATAATAAAGATAACAAAAATAATAAGGCGAAAGAAAATAATAATACCGGCGATAAGACAAAAAAGTCCAAACAGTAACATTAAAAACCCCGAAAGGGGTTTTTTAGTTGCGGTTGTACTATAATAAGCTTATAATATTAATACTACATAGTAATTATTGAACAGAGGCTGAAATGATTGAAATAGGAGTAAGTAATTTAACAAAGGCATTTGGTGCCGATAAAGTGTTTGAAAATATAACTTTTGATGTAAAGACGAAGGACAGAATTGGATTAATAGGTAGAAATGGCACAGGCAAGACAACTCTGATGAAAATTCTTGCAGGTCTGGAAGAATATCAGGAAGGTCAGGTAAGCAGACGCAAGGGACTTACAGTGGGGTATCTGGAGCAAATTCCAAGCTATGATGATAATAATACGGTATTGGACGTATTGAGCGAGGCATTCAAAGGCTTGAATGAAATAAAGCTTCAGATGGACTGTCTTGAAAAATTCTTCGGCAGCATGAAGGATGATGAGTTGAAGCAGGCGGTAAATAAATACAGTGCTCTTCACGATATATATGAAGCTTCGGGAGGCTACAGCGTAAATGAAAAATTAGGCAGAATACTGAATGGTCTTGAAATATCCGAAGATATGCAGAAAAGGCAGTTCAATATGCTCAGCGGCGGTGAAAAGACAAGAGTGATATTGGGGAAAATATTGCTTGAAGGGCCAGAGCTTCTGCTGCTTGATGAGCCTTCAAACCATCTTGATATTAAGTCTGTGGAATGGCTTGAAGAGTATTTGAGCGGATACGGCGGAACCGTGATAATGGTTACGCACGACAGATATTTTTTGGACAGGGTTGCGGATAAAATAATAGAATTAGAATATGATTGTGCACAGATTTATTACGGAAATTATTCTAAATATGCAGCTGAAAAGGAGCTGAGGTTCATTCAGGCAATGAAGGAGTATGAAGCTCAGCAGAAGAAAATAAAGAAAATGGAAGAGCAGATACAAAGATATCGCATATGGGGAGAAATGCGTGACAGCGATAAAATGTACAAAAGGGCAAAGGAGCTGGAAAAAAGGCTTGAAAAAATCGATAAGCTGAAAAAGCCAATAATGGATAAAAAAGCTCCGGCATTTAACATGAATGGTGTTGAGAGAACAGGAAAAGAAGTAATTAAAGTATCGAGCATAAAAAAGGCGTTTGACGAAAATATACTCTTCGACAATGCGGATTTCACGTTATTCTATAAGGACAGCATGTGTATTTTAGGCGAGAATGGGGCAGGAAAGACAACAATGCTTAAAATTATTTTAAATGAAATCGATGCTGATTCAGGTGAAGTGAAAATAGGCTCAAATGTCAAAGTCGGATATCTTCCTCAGGAGGTGAGCTTTGACAGAGAGGATGTTTCCATAGTTGACTATTTTTCATACCATTATGGAATTTCGCTAGGGGAATCCAGAAAAGAGCTGGCTAAAATTTTATTTACGGGAGATGATGTATATAAAAATATAAGTGCATTGTCCGGAGGTGAGAAATCGAGGCTTAGGCTGGGGATGCTGATTTACGAAGATGTAAATACACTGATACTCGATGAGCCTACCAACCACTTGGACATTGATTCCCGTGAAATGCTGGAGGAGAGCCTTATAGAATATGAAGGAACGCTGCTGTTTGTATCTCATGACAGATATTTTGTTGAAAAAATTGCAACATGCATAGGTGAAATACAAAATAAAAAATTTAAAATATATGAATTTAATTATGAGGGCTACAGGAGTGAAAAGCAAAAAATCTATGAAGGAAGCGCTGCTCTGAGTGAAGAAACAAAGGAAAAACCGGTTTCTCAAAACAAGGAAATTCATATAAAGAAAAAAGAAGAGCAGAGAGCGAGAGAGAAATTCGCAAGAGATTTAATAAAGCTGGAAAACAGCATATATGAAAAAGAAGAAATGGTGTCAGAGCTTGAAAAGAAATTAAACACAAATTCCGATGAATGGAATTTAGTTGAATATAATAATATGTACGAGGAATATACGCATCTTAAGGAATGCATTGAAAAATTGTATATGGAATTAGATGAGAAATATATGAAAGAGGAAAGTAATGATTAATTTTTTAATTAGAAAATTTATAAAGGATTATGAAAATGTCAATGATGAGGACGTAAGAGAAAGATATGGAACAACGGCAAGCGCAGTGGGGATTTTTGTAAATATGCTGCTGAGCCTGAGCAAGATAGCTGTAGGGTCAATATTCGGAAGTATTGCGGTAACCGCGGACGGGATAAATAATCTGTCTGATGCGGGATCATCCGTAGTGACATTCATAGGCTTTAAAATTTCAGGAAAGCCTGCAGATGAAGATCATCCTTTCGGCCATGCAAGGAGTGAATATCTCACAGGACTGATTTTAGGTGCCGCAATATTGCTGGTTGGAATAGAGCTTGTAAAATCTTCTTTTGATAAAATCATGAATCCAAGTCATACATCGTATTCTGCTGTAATGATTATAATATTGATAGTTTCAATTTTGATGAAGTTCTGGCTCAGCAGATTTTATATGTATCTGGGTGATAGAATTTCTTCATCTACTATCAAGGCTGCTTCTGCGGATTCAAGAAACGATGTGATTGCTACATCCACTGTGCTTGTGTCCGTAATCATATCAAGGATAACCGGGTTTGAAATAGACGGGCTTATGGGGCTAATGGTGGCAATATTTATTTTGTACTCGGGTGTGGGAATTTTGAAAGATATTCTTAACCCATTGCTGGGTGAAATGCCTGATCCTGAATTTATTGAAAGTATAGAACAAAAAATTCTATCATATGAAGGAATAATCAACATTCATGATCTCGTTGTGCATAATTACGGGCCTAACAGGTATTTTGCAACAGTACATGCTGAGGTTGACGCAAAGGAGGATATACTGAAATCTCATGATATGATTGATAATATTGAAAGAGATTTTGCAAGAGAGATGAATATAAATTTAGTTATTCACCTTGATCCTGTTATAACCAGCGATAATGAAATAAATCAGCTCAGATGCATGACAGGCAAAATAATAAAGGAAATTGATCAGAGTCTCAGTATTCATGATTTTAGGGTAGTAAAGGGAGAATCTCATACGAATTTAATATTTGATGTGCTGGTGCCTGTGGGTTATGAAATAAAATCCGGAGAGCTTGTTAAAATTATTGAAAAAAAAGTCAAGCTCATAGACGAAAATTATTATGCCGTTGTAACAGTTGATAAAAATTATGTATCAACATATGTTAACAACCCTAAGATGCAATAATGCAAGATATCCAAAAAATGTTGCAATTTACAAATTTAATCAAAATTTGCTTTAAGTTTTAATCATAGTGTGATATAATTTCACACAGTGATTAAATCCAATCGGAAAACGTTAGAGAGCAAACGGAGGGAATAATATGACTAACAAGCTTGAAGAATTGTTGGCGAAAAAAGAAAGGATATATCTTGGAGGTGGTGAAAAAAGGATAGAAAAGCAGCATGAGCAAGGTAAGCTTACGGCAAGAGAACGTCTTAAAATGCTGTTTGACGAAGGGAGTTTTATTGAAACAGGATTATTTGTAAAACACAGATGCACAGATTTTGGAATGGAAAATACAGAGGCTCCTGCGGAAGGCGTTATAACAGGATATGGAACAGTGGACGGACGCCTCGTGTTTGCATATTCTCAGGACTTCACAGTGCTGGGAGGTTCTCTCGGTGAGATGCATGCGAAGAAAATTGCTGATGTAATGGATATGGCGTTAAAAATGGGGGCACCCATAATAGGCATGAACGATTCGGGCGGAGCCAGAATACAAGAAGGAGTAGATGCCTTAAGTGGATATGGAAAAATATTCTTCAAAAATACAATTTCTTCAGGGGTAATTCCGCAAATATCGGTGATAATGGGACCGTGTGCAGGAGGTGCCGTTTATTCACCTGCAATTACGGATTTCATATTCATGGTTGACAAAACAAGCCAGATGTTTATTACAGGCCCACAGGTAATCAAGACAGTAACCGGCGAAAATATAAGTTCTGAGGAGCTTGGCGGAGCTTCCACGCACAATTCCGTAAGCGGCGTTGCCCACTTTATCAGCTCGAATGATGAAAGCTGCATAAACGATGTTAAGCGTCTGCTTGGATTCCTTCCATCGAATAATTTAGA
>DNNV01000251.1 GCA_003497505.1 Clostridiales bacterium
TTATTTTCCATATATACTCAAAAAACAAAACAATATCCAGGACCTGCCTTGATATTGTTATTATATAGGCTTCGGCTTTTAAGCCGAGCCTAATATTTCACTTACAGTATAAGCGACTGACACACCAAATTGCAAGTTTGGGTCGTCTGCTTATTGATTTTCTGTTTCTTTTAAAGCTTCTTTTCTTGAAAGCTTGATTTTTCCCTGATTGTCGATTTCAATTACTTTAACAAGAATTTCATCTCCGATGTTTAAAACATCTTCGACCTTGTTCACTCTCTTGTCTGAAATCTGGGAAACGTGCAGCAATCCGTCCTTATTATCAGTAAGTTCAACAAATGCCCCGAAAGTAGCAATTCTTACTACCTTGCCAAGCAATATTTCTCCTACTTCAATTTCTTTTACAATGCCTTCGATAATTTTCTTAGCCTTGTAAGCACTTTCAACGTTTTCTGCAGCTATCATCACTGAGCCGTCATCTTCGATGTCAATTTTTACGCCGGTTTCTTCGATAATTTTATTGATTACCTTTCCGCCTGAGCCTATGACATCTCTGATTTTATCAGGATTGATTGTCATGCGGATAATCTTCGGAGCATACTTGCTTACTTCTTCTCTTGGCTTGTCGATGCATGCTATCATTTTATCCAAAATAAACAATCGTCCCACTCTCGCTTTTTCCAAAGCGTCTGTAAGTATGCTCTTGTCTATTCCATGCACTTTTATATCCATTTGAATTGCAGTTATGCCTTCCTGAGTTCCCGCAACCTTGAAGTCCATGTCTCCCAAGAAGTCTTCCATTCCCTGAATGTCTGTAAGAACAACAACGTTGTCTCCTTCTTTCATAAGGCCCATGGCAACACCAGCAACAGGCGCCTTTATAGGAACTCCGGCATCCATCAGTGACAGTGTACTTCCGCATACAGATGCCTGAGATGTTGAACCGTTGGAGCTTAATACCTCAGAAACCAGTCTTATTGTGTATGGGAATACCTCAACCGGCGGAATAACAGGCTCAAGTGCTCTTTCTGCCAATGCGCCGTGTCCGATTTCTCTTCTTCCCGGTCCCCTTGACGGTCTTGTTTCTCCCACTGAATATGAAGGAAAGTTGTAATGATGCATGTATCTCTTTGAAGTTTCTTCGGAAATACCGTCTAAAGTTTGCTCATCGCTTGAAACTCCCAATGTAGCAACATTTAGAACCTGTGTCTGACCTCTTGTGAACAGTGCGGAACCGTGCGTTCTTGGCAGCAGACCAACTTCACATGTAATTTTTCTTATTTCATCAATCTTTCTGTTATCCGGTCTTACTCCTCTTACAAGAATATTTTCTCTGACTTTTTCTTTTATAATTGTATAAAGAGCATCATCTATATCGATTGCATTTTCCGGATATTTTTCCAGGAATACTTCTTTTGCCTGAGCCTTGAAGCTATCTATTCTTTCCTGTCTCTCCAACTTATCTTCAACAATTATTGCCTCGTTTATTATTGGAGTTGCATATTCTCTTATTTCCTGTTCAATTTGTTCATCGCATATAAATTTGGTGTAATCAGACTTTTCTTTTCCTAATTCTGCCTGAATACCGCTTATGAAATCACAGATTTTTTTTATTTCTTCATGCCCGTGCAATATTGCATCAAGCATCTTTGCTTCGGTTATTTCGTTGGAGCCTGCTTCAACCATCATTATTGCATCTCTTGTTCCTGAAACAGTCAGGTTCAGTATGGTGGTCTCTCTTTCCTTAGTGTTTGGATTTATAATGAATTCATCATTTATAAGTCCCACGTTAACTGCTCCCGTAGGTCCTTCCCACGGTATATCCGAAATTGCAATTGCAATTGAAGAGCCTATCATTCCTGCTATTTCAGGTGAACAGTCCTGGTCCACGGACAGTACGGTAACAGTCACGGAAACGTCATTTCTGTATCCCTTCGGAAACAACGGTCTTATTGGTCTGTCAATCAACCTTGATGTCAATATTGCTTTTTCGCCGGGTCTTCCTTCTCTTTTTCTAAATCCACCCGGAATTTTTCCCACAGAGTAAAGCTTCTCCTCAAAATCAACACTCAGGGGGAAAAAATCAATGCCTTGTCTCGGTTCTTTAGATGCAGTCACGTTTGCCATTACTACTGTATCTCCGTACTGTACCAAACATGAACCGTTAGTAAGCTCTGATATTTTGCCTATAGTTACCTTCAGTTCTCTTCCGGCAAGCATATGTTTAAAAACTTTTTCTTCCATTGGTACCTCCTTTTAATTTTTTTCACTGACTATAAAGACAGAGCGGGTTTTCCCCGCTCCTTAATTATCTTCTTAATCCTAATCTTGCAACAATACTTCTGTATCTTTCGATGTCATTTTCTTTTAAGTAGTTAAGAAATCCTCTTCTTTGACCAACCATTTGTAAAAGACCTCTTCTTGAGTGATGGTCTTTCTTGTTGTCCTTTAAGTGCTCAGTAAGGTTGTTGATTCTGAAAGTCAACAATGCTACCTGAACTTCAGGAGATCCTGTATCCTTTTCATTGATTCTGTACTGTTCGATAATTTGTGTTTTTTGTTCTTTTGTCATTTTTAATCCTCCGATATAATATTATTTCACCATAACCCAAGCAATACGTTGAGGAATCATAGAACTTAGACTATGGAAATACAATAAATTCTACCATAATACTTTATTTTTGTAAACATATATTTAATTATTTCATGCAAACTTTTCAAGAAAAATAATATCTTCTCTGTCTTCGATTTTTCCGTCAAATGTCATTAAGCGTCCATTCCTGACAGTAGTAACAACCATAGTCATTTCTCTGCTGCCTGCCGCAATTTTGTATCTGCCGTCGGGCGGCAGAATTATACTGCTTTTATTATCTACAAAAGCGGCATTTTTATTATAGTCAATATAAATTTCTTCATTATACACAGTATAATTATTGATTAAAAGATGGTTAGCCTCATTGATTTTCCCTTCGTTTATCAGATTCCTGACCAATGTGCTGCTTACTGCTATACCGTTGTATTTAACCGGATA
>DNNV01000252.1 GCA_003497505.1 Clostridiales bacterium
AAAAAAACAATGTTGAGCCTATAGCCTAAGACTTTTGATATTCCATAAGCTGCACTGCTTATGACCGCTAATGAAGCTGCTAATTTTTTTATGTAATTCAGTATATCTCCAAATAAATTCTTCAAAATTCCCCCCTGAAATTGAATTTTATTTTAAAAATTCAACTTTAAATATTAAATACTTTTCTTTAAATTCCTATGTAAAAATACATCATAACATAGTGGCACAATGAGCCTGCAAGTACAAATATGTGGAAAAGCTCGTGAAATCCAAAGTATTTCTTGCTTATATTCGGTCTTTTCAATCCATAAATAACTCCGCCTATGGTATAGAATATTCCTCCTGCCATAAGCCAGAACATTCCGGCTGAATGCATGCTGTTAACAAGCGGTGACAAAACCGATACTGCCATCCATCCCATAGATATGTACAAAACAGAGCTAACCCAGTTTGGTGCCGTGATCCAGCACAGCTTGATAACTACTCCTATCAATGTTATTGACCATACAATTGCAAGAAGCCTATTGCCGATGCTGTTGCTCAAAACAAGCAGACAAACAGGTGTATAGCTTCCTGCCACAAAAACAAATATCATGATGTGGTCGAGCTTCCGCATTATAAGCTTCGCCCTTTGCTTTGATTTGTCAATAAAATGATAAATCGTGCTTGTGGAATACAATAAAACCATGCTTATTCCAAAAATGAGGAAAGCAGCAATTGTCACAGCGCTGTTGGAATTTCTTGAATTGTATATAAGCAGAACTGTTCCGATAATCCCGAATACGGCACCACCCAAATGCGTCAGTGCGCTTGTTAATTCTTTTTTATCTGTAGTCATAAAATACCTCCCCCGTATTTTAGAAAAGACAGCCATTGGCTGTCTCTCATTTTACTTGTTATTTATTATTCTTCGTCTTCGTCTTCTTCGTCTTCTTCATCAAATAATTCGTCAATTTCCGCATCATCAAGGATTTCATCGAAAGCCTTTGTCACTGCTTCGTATTCATCATCTGATTCAATGCTTAACAGTTCAAATGTACCGTCTTCATACTCTTCGAAGCCATAGAGATATACCTCTCCGTCTTCCTGGTTTTCCAATGGCAACAATGCTATGTAGTCTTTATCTTCAACAGGGAAAATTGCAATGATTGCACATTCAACTTCACTGCCGTCCTCAAGTGTAATGGTCATTATTTCTTCTTCATGCTCGTGGTCATGGTCGCATCCGCAGCCACATCCGCAATCGTCGTCGCTCTCTCCGCCGCAGCAGCAATCAAGTTTTTCTTTATCTTCACTCATATTATTTACATCCTTATATATTATTTATCCATCATTATATTTTTATATTTTAATAGACAATTAAACTTTAACAGAATACATTATAAATTGCAAGACGTAATTTTTACAATTATTAAAATTTTAAGTCTGTCTTGTTACAATTACTGCCATGAATATTTGTCATTCTACTTCTATATAACATGGACTACAAATTATTATTGGTCATGTAGGAAATTAACTGCTATTCTCGCGCACTTGGACCTGTTTCCCTCAATAACCTAAGAAATTTCCTGCTTTTTATATTTTTCCTTTCATTTCTTAACATTTAATAGCTTTTGGATAGAAATAGATGTTATAGGGAATAATTATTGTTGTTTAAATAAAAAATCAAAGGATATTGTTATGAGAAATTTTGTAAAATTATTGAGGTGAAAATATGGATTTAAAAAATATAAAACCTGAAAAAGTATTTCATTGGTTTCATGAGCTAAATCAAATTCCAAGGTGTTCCGGTGATGAAAAAAGAGCAAGTAATTTTCTTGTGAATTTTGGAAGAGAAAGAAATTTAGAAGTTTATCAGGATGATGCTTTTAATATTATCTTAAAAAAACCCGCGACAAAGGGATACGAAAAAGCTGATACAGTGATTATCCAAGGACATATGGATATGGTTTGTATAAAAGGTAAGGACAGCAATCATGATTTTACAAAAGATCCTATCGAAATGATAGCAGAAGGGGATATCATGAGGGCAAACAATACTACCTTAGGCGGCGATAATGGTATAGCAGTTGCGTATGGTCTTGCGATATTGGATTCCGAAGACATAAAACATCCTTCGCTTGAAGTTTTGGTTACTACCAGTGAGGAAACCGGTATGGACGGTGTACATGCATTGTCAAGCGAACATCTATCCGGTAGGATTCTATTTAATATAGATTCCGAAGAAGAGGGAATATTTTTGGTAAGCTGTGCAGGCGGGGCAAATATAACAACTATATTTAATATTGAAAAACAAGAAAAAAGAGGAACCGGGCTGGAAATAAAGATTTCCGGACTAAAAGGCGGTCACTCAGGCATGGAAATAGTTAAGCAAAGAGCAAACGCCATTAAGCTCCTTGGGAGAATATTATCAGAGTGCAATGGCAAATTTAATATAAGGTTGTCTAAAATCCAAGGTGGTACAAAACATAATGCCATACCAAGTGAAGCAAAGGCAATTATTTTAGTTGATGACTCAGAAAAGGTAAAAGAAGTCATTAGTAAACTGATTATTAATTTAAAAGAGGAGTATCGTGTAGAAGATGGCGGGCTTAATATAGAATTTGACGAAATAAAGGTAAAAGATGTCTATTCAAAAAAATTTAATGATGATTTGATAGATTTCATTATGATGGTACCCGATGGTGTTTATTATATGTCTAAAGACATCGAGGGTTTAGTCCAAGCAAGTTTAAATAATGCTATCATTGAGGAGAAAAATAATAATATCGTGATAACAACATCTGTGCGATCAGCTTCCAGCAGTTCTTTAAGGGAAGTATTAAATGTTCTTGAGGTAATTGCAAGAAGGACAAATGCGAAAACAGAAGAAAATGGCTCATATCCCGCATGGCAATTTGATCAGAATTCAAAAATCCGTGAAAGAGCAGTAAAGGTATATGAGGATCTATTCGGTAAAAAGGCAGTGTTCAGTGCTATACATGCAGGACTTGAATGTGGACTTTTAAAAGAAATTTTGCCTGATACCGACATGATAAGCTTTGGTCCGAATTTATATGATGTACATACTGAAAAGGAACACTTAAGTATTGAATCTGTGGAGAGAGTTTGGAACTTCCTTATCAAATTACTTGAAGATTTAAAATAGCTACTATAGGAGAATTTTTACATGACAAATGATTCAAAAAGATTATCTAAACAAGCTTATGGCGGTATAAAGGGAGAGGATTATATTCCTTTTATTCCAACGACTGAGGTTATGCCTGAAGCGACGGGGTATTCAATAATTATGGGCATAATATTTGCTGTTGTGTTTGCCGCAGCAAATACATATTTGGGACTAAAGGTGGGGCTTACGATTTCGGCAGGCATACCAGGGGCAATTCTTGCAACGGGACTGTTAAAATCAATATTTAGGAGAAACAGTATATTAGAGGCGAACTATGTGGCATCACTTGCAGCAGTGGGAGAATCCATTGCCGGAGGTATTATATTTGTTTTACCGGCTATTATACTAATTGGTTATAATCTTTCGCTCATTACCGTTGCATTAGTAACAGTTATAGGCGGAATTATGGGGGTTTATTTTATAACCCCGGTTCGAAAATATTTGATAGTGCAAGAACATGGAAATTTAATATATCCGGAATCCATGGCTCAAGCCGAGGTTTTAGTAAATTCAAATCAAGGCGGTCAAGGATTCAAATCTGTTTTAAAAGGACTTGGAGTTGGACTTGGTTATAAAGTGTTGTCCGGAGGATTAGGTTTGTGGAGTGAAACTGCTACATATACAATCGTTGCTTATCAGGGAACGATGATAGGTATAGATACCTTAGCATCTTTGTTGGGTGTTGGGTTTATAGTTGGAACGAGCACTTCAATATTAATGTTTGCGGGTTCTGTTGTAGCATGGCTTGGATTTATTCCGTTGATTAAATTTTTTGGCACTTTTGCACCTGAACCTATCTTCCCGTCCACAATCCTGATTTCTGAAATGACTGCAACTCAAATTTGGTCTAACTATATAAAATATATCGGAGCAGGGGCAGTAGCTATGGGAGGGTTCATATCTTTGGCAAGATCGCTTCCTACCATCATATCATCCTTTAAGGAGGCGATGAGCGGTTTTGGCAAGGGTGGCACAGCTAAAGATAGGATAAACGAAGAGGCACCGGTTATATGGGTTTTGGCGGCAGCTATATTTGGATTTTTGCTTACTTGGTTTGTTCCTTCGATAAAAGCAGGTCCGGTTGGAGCAATACTTGTGGTATTTTTCTCTTTCTTCTTTGCAGTAGTATCAGCAAGAATGGTTGGAGTAATTGGCGCAAGCAACAATCCGGTTTCCGGTATGACTATTGCGACACTTCTTGTTATTGCTTCCGTGTATAAAGCTATGGGAGCAGCAGGAACAGAAGGTATGAGAGTTGTGCTTTTAGCGGCGGGCACTGTTTGTGTTGCTATAGCAGTTGGCGGAGGTGTGGCTCAATCATTAAAAGCAACATATATTATCGGAGGCAGTCCTAAAAACATTCAACATGGTATGTTTATATCATTGGCTATTGCATCTTTTATGGCAGGAGCCACTGTACTCCTTTTGCATAGTGCTTACGGTATAGGTTCGGAACAAGTCACAGCACCGCAGGCAACACTTATGAAGTTGATTGTTGAAGGTATAATGACAGGTAAGCTTCCATGGACTCTTGTAATTATAGGAGCAGTAATAGCATTGTTTTGCGCTCTTGCAGGACTTCCAATATTGGCGGTCGCTTTGGGAATTTATCTGCCTATTACATTAAATAGTGCTATATTCTTTGGAGGTCTAATACGTAAATTTGTTGAGCTAAGGTTTAAAGCACATGAAGCAAATAGAGATGATGCAGTAGAAAGGGGCACATTAATTGCATCAGGTCTTGTGGCAGGAGATGCCATAACAGGTATAATAATTGGAGTTTTTGCTGCGCTTAATATCAGCATTGACGTGTTATCCGGCGTCATAACAAACGATGCTTTAAGAAATTTAGTGAGTTTAGTAATATTTGCAGCACTTGCTGCATGGTTATACAGCTATTCTTGCAGAGTTAAAAGGAACAGCTAATGGCAAATAAAATAAATAAGCATAAGTTTACGGATATTGATAACAGGCATGGCAAAGACGAATACAATTTTGTTCTATATGTCCCTGAGGTAACACATAATGATTGGCAGATGGTTGATGGAAAGGTATTATTAAATTTCAAAGTTAATAATCCTATAACAAAATTTGTTGGTTTTATGATAAAGAAGAAACCAAACAAAGATATGCTATTTGATGATATGTGTACTTCCGCATGGCTTTTGATAGATGGTGAGAGGTCAATTTACGAAATTGCAAGAATTCAAAACCCTAAAACAGGTGACGAATTTAAAGAGGATCTAAGACGACTTATAGAGTTTATTAAATATATATCAAAACAGGGTTGGATTAGATACAAGAGAGTAAAAAAATGCGAAGAATTATAAAAAAGGTCCGTCTCCAATTTTGGGGATGTGCAGTTAAATAATATAAAAAAAGTCAATCGTATGATTGACTTTTTTTCGAATCGGGATGACAGGATTCGAACCTGCGGCCCCAAACACCCCATGCTTGTGCGCTACCAAACTGCGCTACATCCCGAATACTTTACTATTATAAACAATAAACACTTATTTGTAAAGACTTAAAATTTTAATAATTATAAAATTTCTGATGATCTTTTGGTAATTTTTTTATATTTAAGGCGAATTCCGCCGCCCTGTTCCTTATGTTTTCCACCTTTTCAATTTCACCGGGGTCGTTGGCCGTTTCCATCAATGCAAATTTAGGAGGAAGCATGAAGGTTTTGTTTATGTTCAACGAGCTTATGAGCTGCTCTGCAATTATGTCGCTGCCGCTGAAGCCTGATACTATTATTGAATACATGTATTTGTCATAAAATTTTACTTTTCTAAACAGT
>DNNV01000024.1 GCA_003497505.1 Clostridiales bacterium
ATATAATGTAGTAAGCGCCGGAAGAAATAAGAGGTGCTTATTATACTAACAGAGGGTACATTATGTGGATAGAATATATTGTTCTTTTTTCAATAGTAGCTATGGTTTTTTCCATAATGATTGTATTAATTGTAGAAACGGTACACACCACTAAAAGTATTTCAAGAAAAAGAAACAATAACTTCAGCAAGTGACTGCCAAGGCAGTAACATTATAAAAAAGGAGATGAGTACTAATCCCAATATGCAGCGATAAATTCTGATTGAATTTATTTAAGTATCAAATTAACGGGAGATATACAATGAAGAAACTTAATATTATTTCGGGGATTAAACAGTATCGAAGTGAAGTAGATACAAACTTTCACATGCCTGGTCATAAAGGTAAAAGCGGCATTTTAGAAGAAATAGGCAATAATCTTAATTTTTATGACATTACGGAAACACTAGGTACAGATAATTTACATTATCCCACAGGTTTTTTAAAGGATGCCATGGATTATATATCTCAGTCCTACGGTGCCAAAAAATCGTACATGGTCGTTAACGGGACATCTTGTGGTATCATATCGGCTATAATGGCATGTACTAACCCCGGAGATAAAATAATTGTGCAGAGAGACTGTCACAAATCCGTTTATAACGCCTGTATATTAGGAGATTTAAAGTTACATTATCTATATCCGGAATTCAATAAAAAGCATGGTCTGAATTTCAGCATAAGCCTGGAAAAATTAGAGCAGATGCTGATAGATAATCCGGATGTAAAAATGGTTGTATTGACATATCCTACTTTCTACGGTATTTGTTTTGATGTTAAGAAAGCTGCGGAAATTGTTCATAAATATGATAAAATTCTTATGATTGATGAAGCTCACGGCTCGCACCTGCATTTCTGCAAGGATTTATTGCCGCCGTCGGCAGAGAGCTCGGGAGCAGATATTGTTACCCAAAGTACGCATAAAACACTCCCGTGCATGACACAGGGGTCGCTTCTGCACATTTGCTCTGACAGAGTTGACAGAAGCAATATAGAAGCTATGCTAAGGATGCTTCAGACAACATCGCCGTCATACATCTTAATGGCATCCATTGAAAATGCCGTTAACTGGATGAATGAGAACGGAGAGGAAAGGCTGAAGAGAAACATTGAAGTGTTTAAAAGAAGAACCTTGGAGCTAAGAAATATGGGAATCAACGTGCTGGAGGATGATTTCCTCATCAGTGAAGGTTGCTACGATTTTGATGCCACAAGGGCTGTTATCAGCATGAGCGAACTTGGAATAACGGGAACAGAGCTCCAAGAGATTCTAAGATATAAATATAAGATACAGATGGAGTTTGCCGACCTGCAGTACACGGTGGGATATATTACGGCAACAGATGAAATTGAAGATATAGACAGATTGTTTGATGCGGTGAAGGAAATTTATCTTGAGGAAAGCCAAAGCAAGGAAAAAAGAGAGATTATACAGATTGAAGCTTTTCCTCAGCTGCAGCACGAAAGAAAGATGCGCAAGGCCTTCTATGCCGAAAATGAGCTGATTAGCATGGATGATGCAATAGGCAGGACTGCCGCTGAATTTATCATCCCATATCCTCCGGGAATTCCGTTGGTTTGCCCCGGAGAAATAATCATTCAGGACACTATCGATTATGTTAAGGTAATGCTTGAGAACAGCATTGCAGTAAATGGTGTTGATAAAAATAATAAGGTGAGAGTTGTTAAATGAAAGGAATATTCATAGTATTAGAAGGTCCGGACGGTTCCGGCAAAAGTACAATGGCTAAAAAAATAGGCGATTACTTTACCGGCAGGGGAAGAGAAATAGAGTTTACCAGAGAACCCGGCGGAACTGTAATAAGCGAAAAGATAAGAGAGCTTATTCTGGACAATAATAATACTGAAATGGATTACAGGACTGAAGCTTTGCTGTATGCTGCGGCAAGGGCTCAGCTCGTTTCCGAAAAGATAAAGCCGTGGCTGGATGAAGGCAGGATAGTAATAAGCGAGAGGTTCGTTTATTCAAGCTTTGTTTACCAGGGTATAGGCAGGCATCTTGGTGTTGATGAGATAAAAAAAATCAATGATTTTGCCACTGTAGGGGTCAAGCCTGATATGGTGCTTCTTCTTGATGTTAATCCAGAGAAGGGCCTGAGCAGAAAATTAAATATTGACGGGGGAGACAGGCTTGAGAATGAAGCTGTTGCATTTCATAAAGAAGTGTATGAAGGATATAAAAAGCTCAGCACGATCTTCCCTGAAATCAAAACAATAAATGCTGAAAGAACTATTGATGAAATATTTTGCGATATAATGGCAATAATTAACTCAATGTGAGAAGGAGGAATTTATATGAAATCAATAACTGCCATAGTACAGAATGACGATGCTAACAAGCTGATATCTGCTTTGAGAGAGAGTGGATTTTCTTCAACAAAGATGTCATCGACAGGAGGCTTCCTGAGCTCAGGAAACACAACAATAATATCTCTTGTTGAGGATGACAAAGTTGATGAGGAAATAGAAATTATCAGAAAAATATGCAAGACGAAGAAAAAAGTTACGGCAGCAATACCTCCCAGTTCATTTAGCACAGTAGGCGGATATTTGCCGCAGACAATTGAGGTCACTGTGGGTGGTGCAGTTGTTTTTGTAACTAACGTTGAACGATTTGAAAAAATTTAGGTGATAAAATGCTTTTCAGTCAGGTAGCGGGTCAGGAAGAAATTAAAGCTTCATTGATAAAATCAATTAACAACAATCAAATATCCCACTGCTATATTTTTGAAGGTCCAAAGGGAATGGGCAAGTATGAATTGGCACTTATATTTGCCCAGTCTTTACTTTGCGAAAAATTTATCTCAAACCCGTGTAATGAGTGTTTGAGCTGCATCAAGATAAATTCGGAAAATCATCCTGACCTTCACGTAATGAACCATGAAGAGGGTACAATAAAACGTGAGGAAATCGATGAGCTTATAGAATCAATATATAAAAAACCATACGAATCAGAAAGAAAAATATATATAATCAAGGCTGCTCACGAAATGACAGTGCAGGCAGCTAATACATTTTTAAAAACATTGGAAGAGCCACCGGGTGATTCTGTCGTAATTCTTTTGACTACAAATGCGAACCTGCTGCTTCCTACTATAGTATCAAGGTGTCAGACCATAAAGTTCAGAAACGTAAGCAGGGAAACAATTAAGTCATATTTAAAGGAAAACTGCAGCGCAGCGGATGAGGATGCCGCTATTGCAGCAGAATATTCAGGCGGAATATTGAATAAGGCAGTTAACATTATTAAGGGTAATGATGATATCCTTAAAAAGAGGACTGAGATTATAAATTTATTTGACAAAATAATCAACTCCGACTCTGAAATAATTTATGAATTAGAAAATTACTTTGAAGATAATAAAGATAACATAGACATATTTATAGAAAACTCAATGATTTGGATAAGGGATATCATGTTTGTGCAGAACAATATGGATGACCTTATGATTAACAAGGACTTTAATCGGCTCGCAAAGATTCATGGCCAGTCAATGAAACGAGACATCAATTTAATAGAATTAATGCAGAAAACAAGCGATAATATAAAGAGCAATGTTAACTATAAGCTTGCAATAGATAATATGCTTTTAAAGATTCAGGAGGTCTTTAAATGATAAAGGTAGTAGGCGTAAGATTTAAGAAGGCCGGAAAAATATACTATTTTGACCCTGACAAGAAATGGATTAACGAAGGCGATTATGTAATAGTAGAAACAATAAGAGGTATTGAATACGGTCAGGTTGTTGTGGGTCCAAAGATGGTGAAGGAAGAAGATATTGTCCAGCCACTAAAGAAAGTCCTGAGACTTGCAACGGAAGAAGATATAAAATGCAATCAGGAAAATAAGGAAAAAGAAAAAAGTGCTTTTGATTTGTGCCTTAAAAAGATAGAAGAGCACGGATTAGAAATGAAGCTTGTTGATATTGAATATACATTTGACAACAATAAGGTTATTTTTTACTTCACAGCAGACGGTAGAATAGATTTTAGGGAGCTTGTAAAGGACTTGGCTTCCATATTCAGGACACGAATCGAATTGCGTCAGATTGGAGTCAGGGATGAGGCCAAGATGATAGGAGGGTTGGGGCCCTGTGGCAGAACAATGTGCTGCTCGTCCTTCCTTGGGGAGTTCTACCCTGTATCCATAAAGATGGCAAAGGAACAGAAACTGTCGTTAAATCCCGCGAAAATATCAGGTATATGCTCAAGACTTATGTGCTGTCTGAATTATGAGCATGAGGTTTATGAGGAAAATATTAAAGAGCTTCCGGATGTTGGAGACAGGGTGTCAATACTGGGCAGCAACAGAACGGGAATAGTAATGGATATAAATCCTTTGTTCAAGACGGCAAGGGTCAATGTTCACAAGCCTGACGGAACTGTTGAGCCGGGAGAATTTAACGGCTCGGAGCTCGAGGTAATTGAAGAGGGCGTTTTAAAGCAAAGACATGATGACGTTGATTTAGAAATGCTTAAGGAATTGGAAGATTAACAATAGGTAATAAAGCCGGACAGCTGTCCG
>DNNV01000318.1 GCA_003497505.1 Clostridiales bacterium
GAAATTTAAAGCTATCCATGCTTTTTCTTTATGCTCAGCTGTGAGCTCACCCAAGCATGTACCTTCATTCAGGCCTGCCAGATGGCATATTTCTTTGCTTATGAATGGACTGAGCCCTATGAAGCTTCCGTAAAAAAAGTTGTAAATCAAAATTCCGCCGTTTGCGTTGTTTATTTTGTCAAGAAACAATTCCTTTGTTGCATCCAATGGATTGAGCTTATCCTGCTGTGGAGGAATGACATACTTAAGTCCCGGGTATACCTGCCTTACTGAGCTTACATTTTCAGCCACCCTTTTTATTGAATCAATTATGGTGCGGCTTTCT
The DNA here is from genome assembly GCA_003497505.1 of Clostridiales bacterium. Classification (GTDB taxonomy): domain Bacteria; phylum Bacillota; class Clostridia; order Tissierellales; family Sedimentibacteraceae; genus Sedimentibacter. The sequence continues at coordinate 326 of DNNV01000318.1, forward strand.
GTATTTATGAAAATAATATTGCTGTGCTTGCCCATTATTTCTGTTATTATGGACTTATGCACCGTAGTATCAAGCTCATCCTTGCATTCGAAGGTTATTTCGAGGATTCTGTCAAAATTGATTTGAGATACGTCCGTAACCCGTGCTCCTGACAGATGCTTTCTTAAAAGCATGCAGAACATGGGGGGCTGTTCCGGATTTTTCCTTGTTATGTCCGTTGTATGAATTCTCGGGTTGCTGCTTGCCGAGGTTATTAAAAGCTTGTAATTTTCTCCGTGGTTTCTTATAGTTAAAACCACCTCGTTTTTATCGGGCTGGTAGATTTTATCCACCCTGCCGCCAATTAATTTATTATATAAATCATTTTGTATGCTGTTTAAAAAAATACCGTCTAATGACATTTCAGACCTCCTGAGTAACTAAATTAGCGATAAGGTTACTATATTGTACCACATTATTGCGTGGTGTCATGGAAAATATTTTAATTTTTATTTACTAATTGAATTTTAGTGTTATAATAAATAATAATGGTACAACTATGTTTCTTTTTCGGATACAAAAATTAAAAATGTTCATAAATACAGAATATAGATATTGGAGAATGAAATGGCTGATATATTGAGTATGACCGGTTACGGCAAAGGGGAATGCAACGACGGCAAAAGAGTAATAACAGCGGAAATAAAGACAATCAACAACAGATATTGCGATATAAACATTAAAACACCAAGACATCTGCGGTTTTTTGAGGATAATATAAGAAAAATCTTGAAAAACGGCGTTCAAAGGGGTAGAATAGATGTATATATCAATATAGACTATTTGAGTGAGTCGGATACGGTAATTGTTCCTAACCTATGTCTGGCTAAGCAGTACAAGACAGCCATTGATGAAGTAAGGAATGAACTGAATTTAAGCAGCAATATTTCGCTGGATACAATAATAAAGTTTCAGGACGTGCTTGTTGCCAAGGAAGATACGGAGGATGAAGAGGAGCTTCGCATATGTGTTGAGACAGCAATGAACAATGCTGTTGAGAACCTCATCCGCATGAGGGCTTCCGAAGGCGAGCAGCTCAAGGCCGACATAAGGTCAAGCACGGAGAAGACCATGGAGCTTATGGGGGAAATTGCTAAAAATGCCGAGACAATAGTTGCAGATTACAGAACGAAGTTTGAGGCCAGAATAAAGGAACTCCTAGGGAGCAACCATGAGCTTGACGAGAACAGGCTTTACAATGAAATTGTAATTTATGCCGATAAAAGTGATATTAATGAAGAAATTGTAAGATTCAAATCTCATATGTCCCAGCTTTCGGGAGTGCTGAAGGATGGGGGACCTGTAGGAAGGAAACTTGATTTTATCATTCAGGAATCTAACAGGGAAATTAACACCATAGGATCTAAAATAGGAAACCTTGAAATAATTCAGATGGTTATAGAAATAAAGAACTTATTGGAGAAAATCAGAGAGCAAATACAAAATATAGAATAGGAGAAAATTAAATGGCAAACAATACTATAAATATAGGATTCGGTAACATAGCGTTATCTAATAGAATTATAGCAATTGTAAGTCCTGAATCGGCACCTATCAAGCGAGTAATACAGGAAACAAGAGAAAAAGGAAAGCTTATCGATGCTACTTACGGAAGAAAGACAAGAGCAGTTATTATAACAGATTGTGAATATGTGATACTATCGGCAATTCAGCCGGATACAATGGCACAGAGATTTGAAAACAACAACCACAATATTAGATAGAGGTAATATGATGGACAACGGATTATTGGTGGTGATATCAGGTCCTTCCGGAGCTGGAAAGGGAACAATATGCAGAAGGCTCAGAGAAGTTATGAGGGACTTGAAGGTTTCAGTGTCAGCTACCACACGGAAGCCAAGAGAAGGTGAAAAAGAAGGCGAAAGTTACTTTTTTATTGAAGAGGAAGAGTTTGTAAATAGAATAAATAATGATGAGTTTCTTGAATACGCCAGGGTTTACGGAAATTATTACGGAACACCGAAGGAAGAGGTGTTTAAACAGCTTCAGGATGGAAATGATATTATACTGGAAATAGATATTCAAGGAGCACTTCAGGTAAAGAAAAACTGTCCGAGGGGAGTATTTATATTTATACTTCCTCCGTCATTAAAGGAGCTGCAAAACAGAATTGAAGGAAGAGGAACTGATTCAAAGGATGCCATTCTCAAACGGATGCAATGCGCATATGATGAATTGAATTATGCCTTTGAATATGACTATGTGGTGCTGAATGATCAGGTGGACGAAGCAGTGGAAAAGATACAATGCATAATCAATGCGGAAAAGAACCGTGCAATCAGGAAAAATGCAATTATAAACAAAATTAGAGAGGTATAGAATGAAAAAAATATCAATTGACGAATTAATAGATATGGTGGACAGCAGATATTCTCTTGTTACAGTGGTTTCAAAAAGAGCGAGGCAAATAATCGACGGCTCGGATGTAATGGTGAAAACAGCCACAACAAAGCCGGTGGCAATTGCTATTGAAGAATTTTACGAAGATAAGTACCAGCCTATTTATGAGTACGACCAATATCTTAAGGATCTCCAGGAATCGGAGGAGGGAAAATCCGATGAAGAGCTGAGCTCCGACGAAGAGGCAGAAGCAGCAGAAGAAGCCGAAGCTTCCGAGACTGAGGCAGAAGAGGAACAATCCAACGAATAATTAATAATCAGTCCCCGGACTGATTATTTCATTTTCACCAGCGGGAGTATTTATGTATAACTATTTTGTTCAGGTAATATTAAACAACAATTCAAAAAGTATAGACCAGCTTTTTACCTACGGTGTGCCAAAGGAGCTTGAGGAAAGAGCAGAGACGGGAAGACGTGTCAAGGTGAGCTTTGGGAGAAACAGGCATATGATAGATGCTCTTATAGTTTCGGTTGACAGCTCCTGTGAACTTCCGACGGATAAAATCAAGCCCATAGAGGATGTACTTGACGACTATCCCGTAGTAAGTCCTGAAATGATAAGGTTGGTATTTTGGATAAGAGAACGCTATATATGCAAATATTCCGATGCGGTTAGACTTCTGATTCCAGCAATGATAAAATATGAGCACATCATTACGGTAAAGGCCGTGCAGTCTCAACCGGCAGAAGCGATATTGAATGAAAAAGAAAAAGAGCTTTATACGCTGATTAAAGAAGGGCCGCCGGAGCTTGAGAAATTGAAAAAATCATATGGCGGAAGCGATATATATATAATTCTCAGCAACCTTAAGGATAAGGGGCTCATTGAGCTTGCAAGCAGAGAAAAGGTTAACGGGAAAAGTGCTTACGAGAAATATGTTTCTCTTGCAGAAAATGAAGATGCTGGCAGCAAAGAAGTTAAAAGGACAGAAAATCAGGCAAAAATAATAGATTATCTCAAAAATGAGCAAAGGGTAAGTGTAAAGAAGCTTTCAGAAGAGCTTGGCGTATCTGCGGCAATAATAAACAACCTGATTAAGAAAAATGTGCTGAAGGAAGAATATGTCTTGTATGATGAAGAGGAAGAACTCAGCATTTCTGATGGACCGATCCTTAATGAAGAGCAGCGGAATGCATGCGACAGTGTCATTTCCTCTGAAAGCAAAGTATTTCTCATGCAGGGAGTTACGGGCAGCGGCAAGACCGAAGTGTATATGAGCATCATAGAGCATTATATAAAAGAAAATAAGCAAAGTATAATGCTTGTTCCGGAAATTTCTCTAACGGCGCAGACAATAGAAAGATTTAAAAAAAGATTTGGAAATAAAATTGCGGTATTTCATTCACGGCTCACTAAAAAGGAAAAATTCATACAGTGGAGCAAGGTATACAACAGGGAGGCTGATGTTGTGATCGGTGCCCGTTCCGCAATATTTGCACCAATAAGAAAGCTTGGAGCAATTGTTATTGATGAGGAGCACGAGGACAGCTACATATCCTCCATATCACCTAAATACGATACGGTTGAGGTTGCCATAAAAATGGCACATATGCTGGGAGGCAAGGTTGTATTGGGCACAGCCACCCCATCGGTGAACACATACTTCATGGCAATGAAGGGGCAGATAGAGAAAATCGAGCTTAAAAAGCGTGTAAACAACCAGATGCCAGATATAAAAATCGTGGACATGAGCGCAGAGCTTGACAAGGGGAACAACACATTGCTCAGTGAGGAGCTTTATGAGAGTATGAAGCTGTCTCTGTCCAGAAGGGAACAGGTGATACTGTTTTTAAATAAAAGAGGATATTCCGGATTTCTGTCCTGCAAGAAGTGCGGCCATGTTGTGAAATGCGACCGCTGTGATGTTTCGATGACATACCATATAAGGGGCAACATGCTTAAATGCCACTACTGCGGAAGGACGAAAAAAATGCTGTACAGCTGTCCGAAGTGCGGAAGTGATAAAATCGAGCAGTTCAGCGCGGGGACTCAGCATGTTGAAAAGCTTGTTAAGCAGCTGTTTCCAAAGTCAGCTGTGGAAAGAATGGATTTGGACTCCATGACAGACAGAGATGCCTATGAAAATATATATAAAGACTTTAAAGAAGGAAGAATTGATATATTAATAGGCACACAGATGCTTGCCAAGGGCTTTGATTTTCCTCAGGTAACAACTGTTGGAGTACTTTCAGCTGATGCAATTTTGAATTTGCCATTTTACAACTCAAGTGAAAAGACCTTCCAGCTCATTACTCAGGTAAGCGGCAGGGCAGGGAGAGGAAGCAAGAAGGGGCGTGTTTATGTACAGACCTACGAGCCGCAGAATTTTATTATCAACGCAGCAAGAGCCAATAATTATGAAGTTTTTATTAACGAAGAATTAAAACTCAGAAAAGAATTTGCATTTCCGCCATTTATTAATATAATGAATATATGCCTTATTTCAAAAAATGAGGAGCTAATAAATAAAGTTGCATATGATAAATATGAAGAGCTTAAAAATCTTGTGATGGATATGGTTGCGGAAAGAAGCCTGCTGCTGTACAAACCGGTGCAGCACTCTATATACAAGGTGAATGACGAATACAGAATAAATCTGTTTATAAAGGTTTCGAATCATGCTTTGAGCAATTTGAAAAAAATTCTTCGGAGCGTCTACATGGAAAAAGACTTGGAAAATATAAGAGTTAGTATTAATATAAATACAGATACAATATAGGAGGATATATGGCTTTAAGAAATTTGAGATATGAAGGCGATGAAATATTAAGGAAAAAAAGTAAGGAAGTAAGTGTTGTCGATGATAAAATAAGAACACTTTTAGATGACATGGTTGAAACAATGTATGAAAAGGACGGCGTGGGTCTTGCTGCTCCGCAGGTGGGAATTTTAAAGCGCGTTATTGTTATAGATGTGGAAGATGGCAATGTGTATAAAATGGTTAATCCCGTGATTACAAAAAAATCAGGAGAGCAATGCGCTCAGGAGGGATGCTTGAGCGTTCGTGAAACAAAGGGAAATGTGAGCAGACCAATGTATGTGACCGTTGAGTATACGGACCAGGACGGCAATCATGTGAGGCTTGATGCCGAAGGGCTGCTTGCAAGGTGCATATGCCATGAGATAGACCATTTAGACGGAATACTGTTCGTGGACAGAATTATATCATAGGTGGAGACATGAAGGTTATTTTTATGGGAACACCGGAATTTGCAGTGCCCACACTGAGAAAGCTACATGAGATGAACCATGATATAGCCCTGGTTGTAACACAGCCGGATAAGCCATCAGGCAGAGGTAAAAAGCTCAGGAAGTCAGAAGTGAAGGAAGCTGCTGAAGAACTGGGACTTACAGTTTTTCAGCCGGGTAGGATAAAAAGTAAAGAAAATATTGAAATTTTAAAAGAATATGCTCCCGATGTCATCGTTGTTGTCGCATATGGTCAGATACTCAGCAGGGAATTGCTTGACATTCCAAAGTACGGCTGCATAAACGTTCATGCGTCGCTTCTCCCTAAGCTGAGGGGTGCAGCACCATTAAACTGGTCAATAATAAACGGAGAGCAAAAGACAGGCGTAACAACCATGCAAATGGATGTGGGTCTGGACACAGGTGATATGCTTTTGAAATCAGAGGTTGAAATAGACGAGCATATGAATGTTGGGCAGCTCCACGATATTTTAATGCATGTGGGAGCAGAGCTTCTGGCAGAAACATTGGATAAAATCGAAAAGGGTGAAATAGTCCCGGAAAAACAGGATGATTCTCTTTCCAATTATGCTCCCATGTTTAACAAGGACAATCAAAGAATAGATTGGAGCAAAAGTGCCAAAGATATTCACAATTTAGTGAGAGGACTGTCTCCATGGCCCACTGCGTACTTTGTAATGGATGATATGTCCGTGAAGGTTTACGAATCCGCATACCTGGATGAAACAACGGAGCATGAGCCGGGATATGTGCTGAAGACGGACCGAAACGGCATATATGTGGCAGCTGGCACGGGGATTGCTGTAATTAAGGAAATTCAGATGCCGGGTAAAAACAGGATGAAGGTGGAGGCGTATCTCAGAGGAAATACTTTCCCGGAGCATATTATCCTGCCCATAATAAAATAAGAAGAGGAATATATGAACAACAGCTACAGGGTTCAGGCCATAGAAACACTCAAAAAGATATTGGGGAATAAGTCATATTCCAATATAGTACTCAATCATGACATGAAAAATGTTGAAGGCAGATATTTGTCATTATACAGGAAGTCGGTGCTTGGAGTAATTGAAAATTTAATATTTATTGATTGGATTATAGATGAGGTGTCATCCAT
>DNNV01000288.1:0-5351 GCA_003497505.1 Clostridiales bacterium
AGGTGACAACGTAGGTGACGTTGCAGGTATGGGAGCTGACTTATTTGAATCATATGTAGGAGCTATTGTATCTGCAATAACCTTAGGTGTTATTGCATTTGACGGTGACAGAGGAGTTTTATTTGCACTGATGGTTTCAGCAGTTGGTATATTGGCTTCAATAATCGGTACAATGTTTGTTAAAGGCAAAGAAGGCTCAAATCCTCAAAAAGCTTTGAACATGGGTACATATGCAAGCTCTGCCATAGTTATGGTTGCTTCATTTTTCCTGAGCAATTCAATACTTGGAAGTTTACTTCCTTTTGGGGCAATAGTGTTTGGTTCAGCAGTAGGATTAATAATTGCTAAAATTACTGAAATCTATACTTCAGGCGACTATAAATATGTAAAAGAAATTGCAGATCAGTCTGAAACAGGAGCTGCTACAACAATAATAAGCGGTCTTTCAGTTGGAATGAGATCTACAGGATATCCTATGGTTGTTCTTGCAATTGGTATAATAGGAGCATACATGATAGCAGGCTATACTCCTAACGGTGTAGATTCTATAAAAGGATTGTACGGAATAGCTCTCGCCGCGGTAGGTATGCTGTCAACAGCAGGTATGACTGTCGCAGTTGACGCTTACGGACCTATATCAGACAATGCGGGCGGTATTGCTGAAATGTGCGAGCTTCCTCACGAAGTAAGAGAAATAACTGACAAGCTTGACTCAGTTGGTAATACAACAGCGGCAATAGGTAAAGGATTTGCAATCGGTTCAGCAGCATTGACAGCTCTTGCGCTCTTTGCATCTTATACTCAGTCTGTAGGAATCACAACAATAAACTTAACTGATCCTATGGTTATTGCAGGTTTATTTATCGGCGGTATGCTGCCGTTCCTGTTCTCAGCTATAACAATGAGCGCTGTTGGTAAAGCTGCTTTCTCAATGATAGAAGAAGTAAGAAGACAGTTCAAAGAAATGCCGGGAATAATGGAAGGAAAACAAAAACCTGACTATAGAAGATGCGTTGACATTTCTACTGCTGCGGCATTAAGAGAAATGATAGTTCCAGGACTTTTGGCAGTAGTTGTTCCATTGGTAGTTGGATTCCTTCTTGGAGCAGAGGCTCTTGGAGGATTGCAGGCAGGAGCGCTGGTAACAGGTGTATTGATGGCAATATTTATGTCAAATGCCGGCGGAGCATGGGATAATGCTAAAAAATATATCGAAGGCGGCTCACACGGCGGAAAAGGAAGCGCAGCTCATAAGGCAGCGGTTGTAGGAGATACTGTAGGTGACCCATTTAAGGATACATCAGGGCCTTCTATAAACATACTCATTAAGCTTATGACAGTTGTTTCATTGGTATTTGGACCGATGATTGCTAAGTTCGGCGGTATATTGCTGTCACTTTTCTAATAATTAAAATCGAGACTTCTCTTTTTGAGAGGTCTTTTTTTTGTTGCAGTTTAGTAAGTATTAACATATAATAGGAACAGCGGGAAAACAATACATAAGGGACAGCTTATTATTTTCAGAAAGGATTGGATATGTATATTTGTATTGGCAATATAAATATTAATTACAGTGATGAAGGAACAGGAAATCCGGTTCTTCTGCTTCACGGCTGGGGCGGAAGCATTGAGACAATGAAACCCATAGCAAGTATACTGAAAGAGAAATGCAGAGTTATTTCTGTAGATTTACCCGGCTTCGGGCAGAGCGATACTCCGCAGGTACCGTGGAGTTCTTATGATTACGCCGAGTGTATTAAAAAATTTATTCAAGAATTAGAGCTGGCAGAAGTCATATTGTTCGGACATTCCCACGGCGGAAGGATTTCTATAATATTGGCCTCGGAATGTGATTTTGTAAAAAAACTTGTGCTTATTGACAGTGCCGGAATAATTCCCAAAAGAAAAGCAAGCTACTACATAAAAGTATATCTGTTTAAAATGCTTAAAAAAATGTATGCTTTATTTCCGTCAGGAGGGTCAAAGGAGCAAAGGCTGGAGAAATTTTATAAAAAATTTGGTTCCGCCGATTATAAGGAAGCTCAGGGTGTTATGAGACAGACCATGGTAAAGGTCATCAATGACAATTTAATGGGACTGCTTTCATCCATAAAGGCACCTACATTGCTTGTGTGGGGCGAGAATGACGAAGATACCCCTCTGTATATGGGAAAGATAATGGAAGATAAAATAAGTAACAGCGGGCTGGTTGTTTTAAACGGCGCCGGCCATTATTCGTATGTGGATTGCTATAGCCAGTTTGCGGCAGTTGTTAATGTGTTTTTAAAAGATGAATTTAATTAGTGGGAGTGAGAAGATGCAATCTATTATTATATTATTTTCGGCATGTTGGCTTTTACTTTGTATACTAAAGCTTAAATATGGTCTTCATGTTTTGCAGATTGAAGGATATAAAAATGAAAAATACATAGAGTGGATGGACAGTCACAAGGATAAAATCTATACAAAAAAAGATAAGATATATACGGTTATTTCAATAGTGAATACAGTGTTCTTTGTGCTGGGCTCAACCGCAACTCAAGGCAAGGGAACATATTCCTACGGCATTGCAATTTCATTGATAACATCTGTATTTCTCATGCTTAAATCGAGAGAGAAATCTGAATCAAAAAAACCTCTCGTATTCACAAAACGGGCGCAGCGCCTTGCTATAATTGCAGTATTGCTTGTTTTGGCAGATTTTCTAATTATTTTGATTATTGTTCATCTGATTACCAATGATATTGTTAGATATTTCCCCCTGTGGGCAGGCATTTTGTCTGTGGCATACTACTTCAGCTCATTTTACATAGCGGGTGCAAATTATATAGCGCAGCCTATAGAAAAAAGAATCAACATGAAATATTATGAATCCGCAAGGGAAAAGATAAGTAATATGGAAAAACTCACTTCTGTGGGGATAACAGGCAGCTACGGAAAAACAAGTACAAAATTTGCTTTGGCAACTATTTTAAAAGAGAAATATAACGTATTGAATACACCGGACAGCTACAATACACCCATGGGAATCAGCAAGATAATCAATAATGACCTTACAGACGAATACGATGTATTTATTGCCGAGCTTGGTGCTACAAAGACGGGTGATATTGATGAGGTTGCTGCTCTTACCATGCCGCGTATAGGTATAATTACATCCGTAGGACCATGTCACCTGGAGACCTTCAGGTCAATAGACAATATTATGAGAACAAAGTATGAGCTCATTGAAAGGCTCCCGGATAATGGAACAGCTGTTTTTAACTATGATAATGAATTTGTTAAAAAGCTTGCTGATAAGACCTTTAAAGAAAAGATACTATATGGAATAAATAACACCGAGGATACAGATATTTTTGCGACAGGCATAAGTGTTGGCAGTACGGGTTCAAAATTTACGTTGTGCATTAAGAGTATGGGCACAATTGAATGTGAAACAAAGCTTCTGGGAGAGCACAATATTTCAAATATTCTTGCAGGTGCTGCTGTTGCCAGCGTCATGAGGCTTTCACTGGAGGAAATTGCAAAAGGTATTTCAAAAATAGAAAGTGTTGAGCACAGACTTCAGCTCATAGACCCGGGTACAGGAGTGCTTGTCATAGACGATGCTTTCAATTCCAATCCTGATGGAGCAAAAGCTGCGCTGAATGTTTTGAGCTCATTTGCAGACAGAAGAAAAATAATTGTTACACCAGGTATGATTGAGCTTGGAGCAATGGAAGAAGAGGAGAATGAAAGATTTGGCGAAAATATTGCTCGGGTTTGTGATGTGGTGTTATTGGTTGGCAAGAAGCGCACGACTCCAATATACAGAGGATTAATAAGGCATGAGTTTAGTGAAGATAATTTGTATGTGGTTAACTCATTAAATGAAGCCAGCGAGCTTTTGAAAACAATTACAAAATTAAATGATGTTGTTTTGTTTGAAAATGATTTGCCGGACACATACGACGAACAATAAATGGAGGGTTATATGAAAAAATCAGTTGGTATAATCATCGGCGGGAAGACTGTGGAGCATGAGGTTTCCATAATAACAGGTCTTCAGGTTTTTGACAATATTGATAAATCAAAATATGAACCAAGGATAATTTACATAAATAAGGAAGGTAAATGGTATGCAGGCAGCAGCCTTCATGACATAAACAGCTACAAGTCAAAAAAATTCGAGGATGCTTATGAAGTACTGCCAGGGTTCAAAGACAATAAGCTGATGCTTTATCCCCATCCTGAAATCAAGCAGGGATTTTTTGGGAAGAAGTATGATACATATGAAATTGACGTCGTATTTCCGGCAGTTCATGGTACGAATGTGGAGGACGGAGCGCTTCACGGCATGTTCCAGATGAATGGAGTACCTTGCGGCTTTGGCTCCGTGCTAAGCTCGGCTGTGGGAATGGATAAGGTAATAATGAAAGAGGTATTCCAGAACTGCGGACTGCCCATTGTAGATTATGTATGGTTTTACAGGAGCAGTTTTGAAGCTGAAAAGGAACAAATACTTGAGAAGGTCGAAAATATTGACTATCCCATGATTGTAAAACCGGCAAATCTTGGCTCAAGTGTGGGAATAAGCAAGGCAAACAACCGTGATGAGCTGCTGTTTGCAATTCAGGTAGCCATGTCTTACGACAGAAAGGTAATAGTTGAAAAATGCGTGGAAAATGTAAGAGAAATAAACTGTGCTGTTCTGGGATATGAAAATGACCTTATGGCGTCTCTCTGCGAAGAGCCGGTTGGCTGGAAGGAATTCCTCACATATGAGGATAAATATGTGAACAAAAAGAAAGATGCTTCTGAATCAAAAAGAAGGATTCCTGCCGACATAGACAAGGAAGTTGAAGATTTAATAAGGAATTACGCAAAGGAATCATTCAAGGCAATAGATTGCTGCGGTGATGCAAGAATAGATTTTCTGTATGACGGCAATAATATTTATGTAAATGAAATAAATACGATTCCGGGGTCCATAGCATTTTATCTGTGGGAAGGTGCCGGATTATCATTTACAGACCTGATATCAAAAATTATCGAGCTTGCCGAAGTTCAGCAGGAGCAAAAGAAATCAACAATTGTTTCATACGATATAGATTTGCTGAATAAGATGGGAAGCAGCGGAAAACATAAGTAAAAGAAGATGATAGGCGGGTGATACCCGCCTTCAACATAGGAGAAAAATATGAACTTTAAAGAAAAAATACTGGAATTCATGAAGGAAGAGGCTTATAAGCCGCTGACAATTAACGAGCTTATGCAGGCTTTTGAAGTTGAGGGCAGCATGAAGAAGGAAGTGCTGAAAACACTTAATGAGCTTGAATATGAGGGAAGCATAATATTTACAAGGTCTCAAC
>DNNV01000288.1:5463-7752 GCA_003497505.1 Clostridiales bacterium
CGATATGGACTTCCAGAAAAAATGAACCTGATAACAGGTACATTAGAAGGCAATCAAAAGGGATTTGCTTTTTTAAGACCGGACAACAAGGATATAAATGATATATTTATCCCACCTGCTGATATGAACGGTGCAATGCACGGTGACAGGGTAATAGTAAGGCCCATGAAGGTTACGGGGGAGGTCAAAAGCCCTGAAGGCAAGGTAATAAGAATAATTAAGCGTGCCAACGAATATGTGATAGGAACATTTCAAAAAAGCAGACATTTCGGATTTGTTGTCCCTGATGATAAAAAAATTGCATTTGATATATTTATACCCATAGAAGAAGCAAACGGTGCGAAAAATAATGACAAGGTAAATGTTAAAATTACTGAGTGGCCAGAAAAACACAAGAAGCCTGAGGGCAAAATTGTGGAGATAATCGGTGATATAGAAGATACAAAGACTCATATTGAGGCGGTTCTTCTGAATAAAAAGGTGCGCCAGGTATTCCCTGAAGACGTTATAAAAGAAGCAGTGCGGGTTTCTGCGGAAGGAATTCATGAGCAAGAATATAAAAGAAGGACAGATATAAGAGAGCTCCCCCTAATCACAATCGACGGAGAGGATGCAAAGGATCTAGATGACGCTGTATATGCGGAAAAAATAAGCGACAACGAATATAAGCTTGGCGTGCATATTGCAGATGTTACCCACTATGTAAAGGAAGACAGAAAGCTGGATAAGGAAGCTCTGAAAAGAGCAACGAGCATATATATATCTGACCGTGTAATTCCAATGCTTCCAAAGGAGCTTTCAAATGGTGTGTGCAGTCTGAATCCCAATGAGGATAAGCTTGCGCTGTCTGTTGAAATGACCATAAACGGCAAGGGAAACGTGGTGGACTACAAAATATTTGAAAGTATAATAAAAAGTCACTACAGGATGACATATTCGGATGTTACGGACATACTTGAAGGCAACGATGACAGCTTGACAGAAAAATACAGGGAAATAACCCCTATGCTGAAAGTAATGGAAGAGCTGAGCCTTATTCTGAGAAAGAAAAGAGAAGTTAGGGGAGCCATTGATTTCGATTTTTCGGAAACAAAAATCATAACTGATGAAACAGGAAAGGCAATAGATGTAATCAGGTATGACAGAGGTGTTTCAAATAAAATAATCGAGGAGTTCATGCTTGTATGTAATGAGACGGTTGCCGAGCACTACTACTGGCTGAACATGCCATTTGTTTACAGAATACATGAGGACCCGGATGAAGAAAAAATGTATGTGTTCAAGACACTCATCCATAACCTGGGCTATTCACTGAAGGGAGTGAACAACGAGGTTCATCCGAGAGAGCTGCAGCAGCTTTTACTTAAGATAAAAGGGAAAAAAGAAGAAAGCATAATAAGCAACATGATGCTGCGCTCATTGAGAAAGGCCGTATACTCATCAAGCGGTACAGAGCATTTCGGGCTGGCTGCTCAGTATTACTGCCACTTTACATCTCCTATAAGAAGATATCCTGACCTTCAGATACACCGAATCATAAAGGGTCAGCTGAACGGAAAATTCTCTGAGGAGGATTATCGCAGACTGGCTGAAAGGGTTGCGGCGGTTGCGGAGCAGTCATCGACAATGGAGAGGATAGCGGATGAAATTGAAAGAGATGTTGACAAAATTAAGATAGCGGAATACATGTCCGATAAAATAGGAAATGAATACGAGGGTGTAATATCAGGAGTAACAAGCTTCGGAGTGTTTGTGGAGCTTGAAAATTCAGTTGAGGGGCTGGTGCACATATCTCACATGGTTGACGACTTTTATATTTTCAGTGAAGAAAAGAGAGAGCTGTACGGTCAGACTGGTGGCAAGATATTCAGAATAGGCGACAGAGTCAAAATAAAATTAGAGAATGTAAGCATTGCAAAGGCTGAAATTGATTTTGCATTCATTGATGCTTTCAGTGAAAATGAATAATAAACCGACTGAATAAATTAATGTTGGTTTAAGGTTAGAGCTTTATAATAGCAGAGTAAGCATTATGTTGCCCCCCTTGGGTATTGGGAATGCCCTCCAAATATTAATTATGTATAGTAATGTTTGCTATTTGACAACATAAAAAAATAATGCTATAATCATCCTACGTTTAATGGTAGGTGATAATATGGCTGAAAACACAAAGAATGTTGCAAGCAACAAGAAAGCATATCATGAATATTTCATAGAAGATAAGTATGAGGCCGGCATAGTCTTGGTGGGTACAGAAGTCAAGTCCATCAGGCAGGGTAAGGTTAACTT
>DNNV01000288.1:7897-8706 GCA_003497505.1 Clostridiales bacterium
CAGGGTAAGGTTAACTTAAAGGACAGTTATGTAAACATAAAAGACGGTGAAGCATATGTCTATAATTTGCATATAAGTCCCTATGAAAAAGGTAACATTTATAATGTGGACCCCCTGAGAGTGCGTAAGCTTCTCTTGAATAAAAGAGAAATACGCAAGCTTCTGGGACTTGTAACGCTAAAAGGATATTCACTGATACCGTTAAGCCTCTATTTAAAAAATGGTCTCGTAAAAATGGAAATGGCTGTGGCAAAGGGCAAGAAAAATTACGATAAACGTGAGGATATTGCCAAGAAAGATGCCGAACGCCGGATGCAGAGACGGGACGATTAAAATTTCGGGGGCGTAAATGGTTTCGACGGGGATATAGAAGGAAGATAAGCGAGTCGTTGTCGCCAAACAACGCAAAAAGTGGCAACTAAATATAAACGCAAAAGAAAATAATAATTTAGCATTCGCAGCGTAAGCTGCTCGCTTGTCCCGCTCAGACCACCTGCAGTTTGAACCGGGGCATCATCTAAAGCAGGGAACGATTTAAGGGGCTCTTCGACCTTAAGTTGTACAATCGAAGATAGCTGAGACTTAAGCCCGGACATAGGCGTAAGTCAAGGCGAAACAAAAAATGTGTCCTGCACTCGGAGAAAGTCTTGTGGAAATATTTTCGGACGTGGGTTCGACTCCCACCGCCTCCATCTATCAGATCCACAACAAAGAACCACAACAGAGCTGTTGTGGTTTTTTAATAAATAGCATAAGCTTAATTATAAAAGTGTATATTATTAAAAATAAATGTCTATGCTTTTTCTATA
>DNNV01000353.1 GCA_003497505.1 Clostridiales bacterium
TAACAGCATAAACGGCAGGAATATGTTCCTGCCGTTTATGCTGTTATATATTTAAAAGACTTAAAAGCTGCTTATGGAGACCTGGCGCCTAGAGTCGGATTCCTCTCCAAGCCTCATGTTAATTCCCGCCGCAATACCCTTACATATAATTTCCGCCATTTCGTAAATCAACGAAAGTCTCGTATCCTGAATTAAATCGTGAAAATCCCTGTCGCTGGAATCTACAACGCCTATTATGGATAAATCCCCTATTTCAGGCAAGATCTTACCTATGCCTTTTCCGGGAGTGATGGGGCCTTCTCTTACTTCAATTATTCCATGATTTTTTTTATTGCTGAGGCATGCATCTATGGCAATTATTCTATCGTAGTTTTTATTTCTGATAATCTTCATATAATCGTTTATATTCAGTGCATGGACAGGCCTGTCAAGTGTTCCGTAAATATCTACGGTCAGATTTTCCTTTGACAGCAAAGTTCCTGTCAGAGGACCAAGGCTGTCAACGATGCATTTATCTGTTCCTATGCACACAATGGCGGAGCTTCTGTTAATCTGAGGTCTGAGGTAATGACCTATTTTTATTGCCGCAAAGCTGTTTTTGTAATGTACTTCTATTGGATTCAAAGGCAACACCCCCTATGCACAGTATATACAAAAAGGGGGTGTATTATGTATTCATATTCTTTTAATAATCATCGCGCCTAAAATAATCGTTGCCGTCATTGCCTGTGTCAAAATAATTTGTTTCTCTCCCAAGGTTTAAATCCTCGTACGTGCAGAATCCGCCGCCAATCGCATTACTCCTCAGCACCAGGTAAAGGTGCGCCTCCGTGGCATATACATACGGATGTACGAAAAGAGTACCTATAACAAGTGCCAGCAATCCAAGCAGATACCATCCCAGAAATGAAAGATCCAGCACAAATGTATCCATTTTGTGTCCATTCATCATTTTTCTGCTGAGAGTAATTGCCTCGTCAGCACTCAATCTCGGATTATCCGCTAAAATATTGGGAACCATCCTGTAAGAATATGATTTAACTATACCCGGTATAACAAAGAGAAGCGACCACAGAAAATTGTAAAAGCCCTTCAAAAACATTGCTGAAATAATACCTCTGTAATTAGAACCGTCAAATGCAAACCCGTAGCATCCTTCCGTATTCTTGCCCTGCGCCAGCTGCACAAAATATTTTCTTGAACCAACCTCCAGAGAAAAACCTATAAGAATTCTGTATAGTACAGCTAATACAATTATGGCAATAGCTATTATCATAAAGTTGTCATTGTTTCCAAAATGTCTTTCTGCCGTTTCCCAGTTGCTGCTGGAACCGCCGCCTCCACTGCCTCCACCGCCGCCGATTCCCGAGAATATTGCCAGAACTATACCCACCCAAAATGCCTGCCAGTAGTTTCCTTTCAAGGATTCCTTCGCCGAAAGCTTAAGTTGTTCTCTCGTCCACATATGCATCCCTCCTCACTCATTCTTTCTTTAATTATAACATAAAAAAGCACTTATTTCCAGTATATGTTTAATATACCGGAGAGTTGCTTGAAATATATGGATACAGAGACTGAATTTAATTGACACCTGTGCACTAAGTCATTATAATGATATCATTATCAGCGAAAGCAAGGTGAATATGTGGAAAATTACTTGAAAAGAATCGTGAAATTATTATTCGGACTGTTTGTGTACTCCTTTGGAATAACGTTGAGTGTACAAGCAAATGTAGGCCTTGCACCATGGGATGCCTTCGGTATGGGAGTATCAAATGTAACCGGTATTTCCTTTGGAAATGTCAGTATATTGACAGGTCTTGTAATCATTGTTGCGGTTTCGGTCTTCCTTAAAGAAAAAATAGGCCTGGCAACAATACTGAATACCCTGCTCATAGGCGTAATGTTAGATTTCCTGCGTTCCCTCAACATCATACCCTTCATGACAAATTTCTATCTGGGAGTTCTAATGCTTTTATTGAGCCAGGTTGTAATAAGCTGCGCCTCATATCTGTACATAAGCCCCGGCATGGGATGCGGCCCGAGGGATACACTGATGGTGGCGCTTGGGAAAAGACTTCCCAATGTACCCATTGGAGCCATAAGAGGTTCCATAGAAGGAACTGTGCTCTTAATAGGCTTCCTCCTTGGAGCCAAGGTCGGTCTTGGAACGGTTATTGCCGTATTTGGTATAGGCTTCATACTGCAGTTTACTTTTAAGCTTTTGAAATTTGATATTAAATCCGTAGTTCATGAAAATATTTTTGAAACATTGATAAATATGAAGTCCATTTTGGCTAAATCATAGAAAAATTCCGGTGAATACCGGAATTTTTTAATATCATCCTTTATTGCATTTTTCCAGAAACATCGAAATATTCTGTCTCTCTTTTTCAATGTCAGACCCTTTTCTCCCCATCCTGTCACAGAACCCCAGCAATGCCACCTCATTTATGTCCGCTTCTTCCTTCATTGCTTTTATATCCGCAAACGGCATATCCTTCACAACATGGAGTATTTGCATGTGCCATCTCACAAGTGCACAAACCTCATTTATAAACTCAGAATCCGTAAAAAACTCCTTTAAAAACTCTCTGGCCATTACTGCTCCCACCTTTTCGTGGTCATATGAAGTAATTTTGCCCTTTTTTATTTTAGTTGTGGGAGGCTTTCCTATGTCGTGAAGCAGCGCAGCCCACATAAATACAGCTTCATTTTTGCTTCTGTGCTTTTCGGATGCGGCATAGTCCGTAACAAGCATTGTATGCACCCATGCATTTCCTTCTCCGTGGTGCACCGGAGACTGCTCCGCCTTTTTTAAATCACAAAGCATGTAAAAAGGATGCTCTCTGAAAAATGGCATCTCTAAAATACTTTCTAAATAAATAGACGGCTTTTCGTCTGTCAACAGGTGTTTGTTTATTTCATAAAAGAGATATTCTCTATCATTGCAATCTAATTTTTTTTGTTTCAGCTCCATAAACTACCTCGATAAATGATTTCGCAGTCTATGTTACCACCGCAGATATAAATTATTCAGTTCCTATCACTAAACTTGCCTTTATTTTTTCACCGGCATATTCACCTTTTCTAATTTGTATTTCATTGTTGAGCCTTTCTGTCATTGAACCTGCCTTATCCTTGTCAGAACTTAAAACAGATATTGTCAGCCCCGAAGAATCATGGACAAGGTATCCGCTTTCAGCCATAAAATCTATTGTAATTTGCACGGCATCCACAATATTCTTATGATTTACATTAACTCCCTTCAGAATCTCCTTATTTTCCGTGTTCACATCTATTACCCTGTTGAAGCTGTTCACGGTATAGCTTATTGGAGGAGTGCTGTTCAGATTTACGTAGCCGGATGGCCTGATATACATATATCCCCCGTATGCTGAAGCGGCAAATATGGCAGCAAATAAAAAGGCATAACACATCAACTTAATTAAAAATGTAAGTAATCGTTTCATTTGCTGCTCTCCTTCAATAATTACTGAAATTTTTTGTTCACATTATTATAATATTCAGATGTTCTGAATTTATTTTCTGAATTTTGCTCTTTCGTACTGCTCGGGCCACTCTGTTTCACTGTGCAGCTCATAGGCTGCATACAGCGGCCAGTACGGATTTCTCAGAAGCTCTCTTCCGAAGAAAATAAAATCTGCTCTGTCGTTTTGCAGTATTTCCTCTGCCATGTGAGGCTCAACTATAAGCCCGCCGGCAATAACAGGAAGATTTGTTTTTTCCCTGATAACTTCGGCAAACTTAACCTGATATCCCTGAAATGCCTTCGGTGCAACATTTACAACTCCGCCGGAGCTTACATCCACTATGTCCACCCCTTCTTCCTTCACAAGGTTGATTAAATCAGCCAAGTCTTCAGGATGATTTCCTCCTTCGGCGTAATCCTCAGCGGAAACCCTCAGCAGCAAAGTCCTATCAGCAGTCCATACTTCTCTTACGGCATGCAGCACCTCTTTTAGGAACCTTGCTCTGTTTTCCTTGCTCCCGCCGTATTCGTCTGTTCTTTTATTCGTAAGCGGTGACAGGAATTCATTTATAAGATATCCATGGGCTCCGTGAACCTCAACAAAATCATATCCTACCTTTATGCTTCTTTCCGCCGCATCTCTGAAGGCCTGAATCACTTCCTTTATTTCTTCCTTTGTAATTTCTGCAGGAATCCTGTACTCGTCGCTGAATGCAATGGCGCTGGGTGCTATTATTCTCTCATTTTCAGCCTCGCACTTCCTTCCGGCATGGGCAAGCTGAATACCCATCTTTGCTCCGTGAGCCTTGCATGCATCAACTATCCTCTTCAGTTCCTCTATATGAGAATCATCCCATATTCCAAGATCATTGGAAGAAATTCTCCCTCTTGACTCAACAGCTGTTGCCTCCTGTATTATCAGTCCCGTACCACCCACAGCTCTGGATGTATAGTGCAGATAGTGCCAGTCCTTTGCATTTCCTTCATTATCCGCAGAATACATGCACATGGGTGCCATTACAATCCTGTTTTTTAACTCCGTATTTTTAATTGTGACGCTCGAAAAGAGTTTAGACATATCTTCCTCCATTTACTTTTTATATTTTTTATATAACCAAACAATAATTTGAACAGCAATGCCGCCAAGAAACCCCACAGCCAGCCAGAACATAAGAGATATAACTCCAGCCAGCTCTTCCCATCCGTTTAAATCTGACATGAAACTTCGAAACATTTCAAAAAATCCCACTGCGATCCCTGTGGTGAAAATATAGAACGAATATTTAAATCCGTAGTGGTGAAACACGGCCGATATTGCGCCCAGCACAGCAGCCAATACCACATATGCTAATATATTGTCTGTAATATCTCTTCCGTTTACATATTTAGTTCCGAAATAAGAGATAACAAATGAAAATACGGCAATAATCGCTCCAATTGTCAATGACTTGTATTTTTTCATAGCTTCTCCTCCTGTGATATTTATATTATACCGTATATGACAGAGTTTTAAACCTTATGCATTTATTAATTTATGTCATTTGTATTCCTAAGCATGCCATATTGTGATATAATAATAAGTTGCTCCGCAAAATCAAAGAAATTACGTCTCCATAGAGAACAATCAAAAATAATTTAATCCGGCAGAGTATACCCTGCCGGACTTTTTTAGTGTACCTGTCATATGGTTGTTGCTACCTTCAAGAGAACTGGAAATCCAAAATTATGTATTCAATTCCCTCCCAGAGCCTGACTGAGATCAGCAATCAGATCATCGGCAGATTCCAGACCGACAGACAGCCGCAGCAAACATTCACCGATTCCTTTCGCTTCCCTCTCTTCTGCAGGGATATCCGCATGAGTCTGGAGCATTGGGTAAGTAATCAGGCTTTCCACACCGCCCAGACTTTCTGCATATTGTATCAGAGATACCTTTTCCAGCAGACGGTGAGCCGTTTCTCTGCAGTCGGTTTCAAATGATAGCATGGCTCCAAAACCGGAAGCCTGTTTTTTGGAAATTTCATATCCCGGATGACTGGGAAGTCCCACATAGAACACCTTTTTAATTTTCCTCTGATCTAAAAGCCAATTTGCAATTTGAAGTGCGGTTTCCTGCTGCTGCTTCATGCGCACCGATAAGGTTTTGATTCCCCGGATTAAAAGCCAGCTGTCAAAAGGAGAAAGGCAGGAGCCGATTGTTTTGGTGAGAAATCGCAGACGCTCGGATAAAGCTTCATCAGATACTACCAAAAATCCAGCCAGCGTGTCGTTATGCCCGCCCAGATATTTTGTTCCGCTGTGGAGCACAATATCGGCACCCAAATGCAATGGTTTCAGAAAATAAGGGGTGAGAAATGTGTTGTCAACAATCAGCAGAAGTTGATTTGCCTTACACAGCCGGGCAACGGCAGCGATATCAGTTACATGCATCATGGGATTCGTGGGTGTTTCAATAAATATCGCCTTTGTCTCAGGCTTAATTCGTGCTTGAATATTATCAATACCGGAGGTATCCACAAAATCGAATGTAAGTCCGTTTTTTATGGAAATATAAGAAAATAAACGGTGGGAACCTCCGTAAAGATCATCGGATACAATGATATGGTCCTTTGGTGAAAACAGCTCCATCAAGATGGCTACAGCAGCCATTCCGGTAGAAAAGGCCATGGCATCAGTGCCGCCTTCCAGTTTTGCCATTGTTATTTCCAGATGTTCCCGAGTAGGATTTTGCGATCTGGAATAATCAAACCCCGTACTTTTCCCCACACCAGGGTGCACAAATGTGGCTGACTGAAAAATGGGAACACTGACAGCACCTGTCGTATCATATTTCTTATTGCTTCCGTGAATACATAGCGTTGTAAAATCCATATTTTTCTTGTATGATGTATTTAGAGACAAACGCATCAATACTCTCCTTTCCTTTTCAATTTTCAGATACTTGTTAAACACCATAATTTGCTGATTTTTAAAAGTTTTAAATGTATTATATATTTCTCTGTCATTGCGTTATAATGTAAGTACAAAATACACAAAACAAGCAACAGGAAAAATCACTGTTAGATAACGGACAAAGATCTTATTGAAATATATTGGTGATGTTTTTAATAATAAAACCTCTCCTGAAAAACAGAAGAGGTCGATCCCTCAAATCTATCTTTCAGTAAACCTTTATCAGGCTATTACTGCCGGAATTAGCACCTGCAATACTGCTGGTTGCCGGGCTTCACAGGGCCGATCCCTCCACCTCTCTTGATAGCTTTTATTCAATTTGATTCGTAAAATATTAAAAGGTCTCCTTCCTATGAAAGAGACCTATGCATATACTTATACAAAAATTTCTCTTTCATCTTCCAGTACCATGTACTGCTGGAATTAACACCGCTGCATTCAAATGAGAATGCCGGTTGTCGGGCTTCATCGGGCCAGTCCCTCTACCTCTCTTGATAAAAGTTTATTTATTATTATTCAGATTTATTTTTATCATTCTACTAATTTATTTTTTAATTGTCAACACTCTTTTTTGAATTTTAATATATTTATATATAGAACATAATTGTATGCTCTTTTTTGTGCTTTTCTGCTTCATTGACTAAATCAGCTATTGTGATTGAAC
>DNNV01000012.1 GCA_003497505.1 Clostridiales bacterium
TTTTTAGCTTCTATATCGTAATACAAATCAAAATTATATTCTTCGTCACCGCCAAAAAAAAGCTTCTTACCTTTTACTGAAAAGTCTGAGTCAACCCAGTAGTACCCGTCCTCTTTAAAGGGCAGATCATCCAGCACCTCGGTTTTCTTTAGTTTATAAAGATTTCCAAACAGTCTTTTAATATTATCAGCCTTGGCTGAATCTTCCGATTTAGATGATTCAAAGCTGTCTATATATTTTATCTTTTCATGCTGATTGGTATATCTTATTCCGTTTTTAGAATAAACCCTTACATCAATATCTGAAACAGTGCTTATTGTACCGGATATTGACCTGATATCAGCCTTCATTACCTCATCAACAACACCCGCATAATCACTTTTTCTGAAAAATGATAATAAGAGTGCCACTATAGCAGCAAACAGCACTATGAGCAGCATTACACGGCCATATTTTATCTTTCGTTTTCTACCGTACACGTTTCGCCTTCTTGCCATAAATTCACCAACCTATACGTTTTATTTTAAGAAGCTTTTCAATCCTGGTTCCAAGCTCCTCAATGGTACCTTCATTGTCAATAACTTCATCTGCCAGAAGAACCTTCTTCTCTATGGGCATTTGCTTATTAATTATGTTCAGTACATCCTCAGGGTTTTTATTTTCTTTCAGAGCTCTCTGTCTAAGCCGTTCTCTCTGTGTTTCCGGGCTTACATATATGAGCCATATCTCGTCATAATTCAGACCATATTCCTTTTCCTGCTCCAGGTTCTCCAAAATGAGAGGAATATCAAGGAATACAGTTTCTCCACCGCTTTCCGCCACTCCTTCCATGAGCTTTCGGATTACATAGACATGCACTATCCTGTTCAGATCCTTCAGGCTTTCCTCATGATTGAATACAATGCTTCCGAGCTTATGCCTGTTTATTGAACCATCCTCGTCCAGTATTTCTTCTCCGAAGCGTCTCACTACCTTTAAGTATAACTCTCTTCCCTTAGTATATCCTTCATGCACAATTTTATCTGAATCAAGAACCCTGAATCCAAAATTTTTTATAATATCTACCGCTGTAGACTTGCCGGTTCCTATGCCTCCAGTTATTACCACAGTTTTTTTATCATTATTTTGCATCATACCAGCTTCTTCCCACATTAACATCTGATTTCAGCTTGACCTTAAAACTGTCCACCACATTTTCCATTTCTTCCTTAAGGATTTTTTTCACATCCTCAAGTTCCGGCTCATAGGCCTCTATTATCAATTCGTCATGAACCTGCAAAATAAGCTTTGAATTCATTTTGTTGTTTTTCAGCCTTTTGTAAACTCCCACCATTGCGGCCTTGATTATATCTGCGGCAGTTCCCTGCACCGGTGTATTCAGCGCAACTCTTTCCCCGAAAGAGCGTATGTTGAAATTTCTTGAAGCAAGCTCAGGAATATTTCTTCTTCTGCCGAAATATGTAGTAACATATCCGTCTTCCTTGCCGTGCTCCACAATCTCCTTCATATATTTATCAATGCTGCTAAAATAGCTCAGATAATTTTCAATGTACTGCTTTGATTCCTTTCTAGGAATATTCAGGTCTCTGCTGAGGCCGTAATCACTGATACCGTATACGATGCCGAAGTTTACAGCCTTTGCCCTGCTTCTCATTTCAGAGGTCACCTCATCAATGCTTACGTGAAAAACCTGAGAAGCCGTCTTTGTATGAATATCCTCATTGTTCTCAAATGCTTCTATTAAATTCTTTTCGTCTGCGAGATGCGCCAATACCCTTAGCTCAATCTGTGAATAATCCGCATCGCACAGCACATATCCATCATCTGCTACAAATGCCTTTCTCAGCTCTCTTCCTTCCTCAGTCCTTGTTGGAATATTCTGAAGGTTAGGTTCAGTGCTGGAAATTCTTCCGGTTGCGGCAATCGTCTGGTTAAATGAGGAATGCACTCTTCCTGTTTCGCCCACAACGCTTTTTAACCCCTCAACATATGTTGAATTAAGCTTCACCATCTGCCTGTATTCAATTATCATCTCAACAATTTCATGCTCGGATTTCAGTCTGTCAAGCACCTCTGCATCTGTTGATATTCCTGTCTTTGTTTTCTTTATTACAGTAAGTCCAAGCTTTTCAAACAATATTACCGCTAACTGCTTTGGAGAGTTAATATTGAAGTTCTCTCCCGCCTTTTCATATATTTCCTTTTCCAGTAATGCTATTTTTTCCTGAAAGTGAATTCCAAGACCGGCTATCACATTCATGTCAACCTTGAAGCCGACAAATTCCATATATGCCAATACATCAATGAGGGGCAGCTCAATGGAGCGGTACAGCTCTTCCATTCCAAGATTCCTGATCTCATCTGTAATCTGTTTTTCTGCTCTCAGAACTGTTTTAATGTAATTATATATGTAGGACTTCTTTCTATCCTCATCTAGATCCTTAAATGAAAGTCTTTTTTTGCCTGTCCCTAAAATATCATTTTCGGAGGGTATTTCCTGTGCT
>DNNV01000108.1 GCA_003497505.1 Clostridiales bacterium
TTAGAATAGCCATAGTAAAATATTTGGAGGTAAAAATGAGTTTATATACAGAATGGAATGAAAATCTTAAGGATATTCAGACACAAGAAGAATACCAGGAATTTTTCAAAAATTACATGGGAAAAGAAGCGGAATGCTACAAAAAAATATTAGAAGCCAAAAACCCTGTAATAAAGGGAAAAATAAAGGAATTAGCTGAAAGCAACGATATGACTAATGTACAGTTCATAGGCTTTCTCGACGGCGCATTAACAAGCTTAAAGGAAGAGTTGGACTTGGACTCACTGACAGAGGATTCTGACATAACAGTTGAACTTGACTGGGAAAAACTTCTGTGGAATATGCATGATGCCAAAGCAGAATGGCTTTACGGCATGGATGAATGGAACAACATATTTGACGAAGAAGAAAGAAAACGAATCAAAAAAGATTACAACCGTTCAAAGCAAGTTGTTGTAGGAGAGAAAACCGGAAGAAACGATCCATGTCCTTGCGGCTCAGGCAAGAAATACAAAAAGTGCTGCGGAAAATAGCCCCTTTGGGAGGACATCATGAATAAGACTAAGGGTATTGCCTTTGGTGTCTTAGCTGCTTTTATATATGGTTTTACACCCATACTCGGTAAACTAACATATGCAGAGGGAAGCAATCCCTTATCTCTTACGTTTTACAGGAATCTGCTTTCCATACCGTTTATTTATTTAGTGCTTCGGTACAAGAAGGAAGAAATTAAAATAAACAAGGTAGAGTGCAAAAAGCTCGCCATAATGGCGGCACTGGGATCCACTCTCACTGCTCTCACTCTGTACGGGTCATATAACTATATATCTGTAGGAATGACCACCACTATTCACTATATATATCCCGTGCTGGTAACTGCGGTATGCATATTGATTTTTAAGGAAAAAATAAGCAGGGAAAAAATTGTTGCCCTTGTATTGTCAACCATAGGGGTGATGATGTTCTTTGAGGGTAATTTCAGTATAACAGGTGTACTGCTTGCGTTGCTGTCCGGCGTTTTTTACGCAACCCACCTGCTGTACATGGATAAAAGTGGCTTGAAAACCATGTACCCTTTTAAAATAACATTTTACGGCTCGGTCTTTGCTTCAATTTATTTGCTTATATTTGGAATGGCCAGCGGCAGCCTTGTATTTGAAATATCCTTAAAGGGATGGCTATTTACAACGTTAGTTGCATTTTTTGCATCATTCCTGGCAAATACCTTTATTCCAATAGGCGTAAAGTATGTAGGACCCACCGTAACATCAATTGTAGGAATGTTTGAGCCCATAACAAGCGTTGTTCTCGGAATATTGATTTTAAATGAGCCGGTAACCGCAAGAAATATAGCAGCATGCATTCTCATACTGGCAGGGGTAATGATTGTTACACTTGCAAAGGATAAAAAAGAAACTGTAATAAAATAAAAGAAAACTGCCCTTCAAGTATTATGAAGTGCAGTTTTTATATATTCATCAGCAATATTTCACATTAATAACGAGACTACACCCTAAATTCGTCAAACATCCTCTCAAAGTCCTCGACGCTGTCTTTTATATGATATATATGCTCTTCTCCCGGAAATCTCTCATTTTTAACATCATCTATGAATTCCCTGAATGCATTTGTTGATATTTCAGCTAAGTTTGCATACCTCTTTGAGAATTTAGGTGAAAAATCTTCAAACATTCCAAGCAAATCACCTAAAACAAGCACCTGCCCATCGCATGGAAGCCCTGCACCGATTCCATATACAGGAATGGTGAGTTTCTTGGCTATAAAATCTGTCAATTCCGGAGGAACTCCTTCAAGCAGCAGCGCCAACGCCCCCGCCTCTTGAATTGCTAGAGCATCCTTAATTAAGGCCCTTGCACTGTCCACATAGAGCCCCTGAGCCTTAAAGCCTCCCAATTGACCCGCACTCTGGGGCGTAAGTCCTATATGTCCGAACACAACTATTCCCGCATCAGATATAGCTCTGACCTTGTCGGCAACTCTCACACCGCCTTCAAGCTTTATTGCATCGCAGTCTGCTTCCTTGAGAAACCTGCATGCATTATGAACCGCGTCCGCTGTGGATGTGTGATATGAACCAAAGGGCATATCTCCTATAACAAATGTATTTGGTGCTCCTCTTCTGACAGATTTACAGTGAATTATACAATCATCCATTGTAACAGGAACAGTTCCGCTGTATCCATATACAATCATTCCGAGAGAATCTCCCACCAGAATCATATCCATCCCGGCCTTTTCAGCAAATGAGGCCATGGGAAAGTCGTATGCCGTAACCCATACTGCTTTTTCACCGCTTTTTTTCATTTTATGCAGATCTAATATGCTCTTTTTCTTCATTCTGCTTCCTCCTCATTAATTTATAATAAAAACTATTTGTACATTATTATAATTTATGATAGTATGAATTACAATCAATTTATAACAGAGTAGATAAGATGCGTTAAGTGTTGAGGGATGGGATGTCGCCCTCGAACGAAAGACTTTGTCTGCGGTATCTTGTCGCTTCCGCTGTATTTGAGAATTATTTTATTATTCTCCTATATTGTGCGGAGGTATTATTTGCTCAATAAAGGAGGATAAAATGAGAGGTAATACTGATTCGCAAAAATTCACATCGTTGACCATAGTAAGGGCAGGGCTGTTTATTGCCATGAGCCTTGTACTGAAGGTCATTTTTGAAATTTAT